>CAZEFP010000123.1:0-8218 GCA_964511565.1 uncultured Planctomycetaceae bacterium | reverse complement strand
GCCGAGAGGTCCGTGGCGACGGATTCCCCGAGGGAGGGGGGCGAGAGCGTGGGCAGGGGTGACATGGGGACAACGGCAGACTAACGCGCCCCTCGGTCCAGACCGCCGATTATCTTCGGGGCCGCGCAGCGTCCATCCAATGGCCTTCTCGGCCATGGGTGAGCCTCGGAGTAAGGTCCGAAGGCCAGATGCGCCGATGAGAACCCTGGAGTGTCTCACTCCGCCCCTTGCCATGTCCCAAGCGCCCAAGACCCGAGGCTACGAGATGACCCGTCCCCGACTCCGAGTCGCCCTTCTCGGCGTGCTACTCGCCACGGTGACCGCCTGCTCATCGCTCGAGATCAACCGGGAAACGGAGACGTCCGGCACCTTCAAGTCCTCGGCGCGGACCTGGGTCTTCCTCGGCTGGCACATGCCGCGGCCCGCGATCCAGATCGCCCACGAGAACATCTCGGACTCGGGGCTGCCCAACGTGCGCGAGACCGACGTCCACCGGACGGACTGGGGCTGGTTCAACTGGATCATCGAGATCTTCTCGACGCGCACCGCGTACGTGAAGGGCACCTGGGGTTACTCGGGCGCCGAGATCCCGCCGGATCGTTGAGGCCCGCTGCGCGCGCGGAGCCCGAGGGGGCCCGCGGACGCGCCCAAGCCCCGCTCACCCATCCGTGCTCGGGCCCTGGATGCGCTCGACGAGCATCCGGGTGAAGCGTCGGCTCGCCGCCCACGTGAGGTGCGATCCGTCGCGAGTCTCGAATCGCTCGGGCTGCTCCGCGGGGTCCACGCCGGCCGGGAGTCCGGCCTCCTGGTACTGGTAGTAGGGCACCCCAGCCGCGTTGGCGATGGCCTCGAGCCGAGCGTCGGGTACGAACTCGCGCTCCACCTCGAGGACGGAGGGCGAGACCGGGAAGCGGACGCAGCGGACGTCCACCCCGCGGGCGACGAGCTCGCGGAGCTTCTCCACCACGACGACCTCCGCCGCGGCGCGCTCCTCCTCGCTGATCACCTCCAGGGTGATCCGACACGCGTGGACGAGCTTGTCGGCGTTGGGGACCTCGAACCACTCGCGGTGCCACCTTCGCGTCGCGAGGGTGCGGATGTTGGCGGTCCTGAAGTAGTTGAGCCGCTCGCGAACGATCCGGTCGAGCTGGTGGGTTCCCCCCTCGCTTCGGCGCGTGGTCTCACGCAGCACCTTCCGGAAGCTGGAGAGATGCGTATCGACGATGAAGGGCGAGTACCCCTCCTCGATCAGGCGCTCTCGCTCACCCTCGACCCAGATCCCGAGCGCGCTCTCGAGGGAGAGGGGCTCGAACACCGGGGGCGGGGTCACCAGCGAGGCGCGCATGACCGGGTTGGTCTTGGCCCCGAGGGTGGAGGGCGAGAGGGCCACCACCAGCCGCTTGGCCGGGAGGTCCATGATGGCGGGGAGCAGCACCGAGAGGTCGGCGTTGGGGCCCCAGATCAGGCCGACGCTGTCCTCACCGCCCTGGCGCACCACGTCGAGGTCCGTGTCGTCGTAGACGCGGCTGTCCCCCACGAACAACAGCTCCGCCGACTTCACGTCCTGCTTGGCGTAGAACGGGCCAAGGTTGGGCCCCGCCCAGTAGATCACCCCGTCGAAGCGGTTGGGGTGCATGATCGGCTCGGGGATTCGCGAGGAGGCGAGCGTCTGCCAGACGAGGAGCCCAAGCAAGGCGAGCCCCACCGTCGCGAACAGGGGAGACCACGACTGCGCCCGCCGGACGCGCGCGACCGTGCCATCGGGGTCCACCCCCTGCCAGGTGAGTTCTTCCATGCCGTGCTCCCCCATCAGAACTGGAAGTAGAAGAAGTCCGCGGTGTCGGTGCGCCGCACGACCACGAGCGCGACGATCATCACGGCGGCAGCGAGGACCCGGTGCCACGGCCGCTCACGCCAGGCGAACCACTCCCTGAGCAGCTGCGTCACGTGCATCAGCACGACCGGGAGCACCAGCAGCAGGTGACGGGCCTCCGCGAAGACCTCCCACCCCATGCCCTTCTGGAAGGGGACGACATAGGCGATCCGCCAGACCTCGAAGACGGAGGCGACGTCGGGAGCGCGGAAGAAGACCCAGTTGGACTGCATGAACACGTTCATCAGGAGGATGATCCCGATGCGCTTCGTGATCCCCGCCGCACCCTTCGGCCGGTCGAAGGGCCACCCGCGGGCGCGCCTCCCGCCGTTGAACGTGTTGACCCACCACCGGTTCACCACCACGCCGATGCCGTGGTAGAGCCCGAACATCACGAACGTCCACGCGGCGCCGTGCCAGACGCCCGCCAGAACCATCGTCGTGAGCATGGCGGTGTACTGGCGACCGCCGCCGCCCTTCTTCCCCCACAGCGGCATATAGACGTAGTCGCGCAGCCAGCTCGACAGGGTCATGTGCCACCGGACCCACAGCTCCTGGGGGCCGCGTGAGATGTACGGGTAGAGGAAGTTCCTCGGGAAGCGCATGCCCAGCAAGCAGGCCAGCCCGATCGCGAGGCACGAGTACCCGGCGAAGTCCGCGAAGACCATGCACCCCAGGTACACCAGGGACAGCCACACGTGCGCCGGCGTCGCCTGACCCGAGGGGATCATGGCGAAGATCCGGTCGATCTCCGGGGCGAGGTTGTCCGCCACCACGATCTTCGTGAAGAGCCCCCAGACGATCAGGTAGAGCCCGTTCTGGATCCTCCACGGGGAGGGCCACTGGCGCCGTCGGAACTGGGGCAGGAGCTCCTGCGCGCGCACGATCGGTCCGGCGACCAGCTGGGGGAAGAACGCCACGAACAGGAAGAAGTCTCGGAAGGACTTCGCTGGCGCGAGGCGGCCTCGATAGATGTCGATCGAGTAGCTGAGCGTCTGGAAGGTGTAGAAGCTGATCCCCACGGGGACGACCCAGGGGATCGCCGTGTTGACCCCCTCGACGCCGAGCGCGCCCGCGATGCTGTCCAGGTTCTCGAGCGCGAAGTGGCCGTACTTGAAGTAGCCGAGGAGCCCGAGGTTCGTACAGAGGCTGACCAGCAGCCAACGGGTGCGCGCGCCGTCGCTCTTCGCGGCGTGGATCCGCCCGCCCGCGGCGTAGTCCACCACCGCCGAGATGACGATCAGCGGGAGGTAGTACGGGCTCCACCACGCGTAGAAGATCAGGCTCGCGGCGAGCGCCGACGTCTTCGCCCACGAGAATGGGAGCCTCCACCAGAGGAGCCATGAGAGCCCGAAGAGGACCCAGAATGTGCCGGAGTCGAATGACATGGGAGCTGGCGCCTCCAGAGCGTACCCCGCAGGGAGGCGCGAGGAACGCGCGCGGCACCAGAGTCTCGTGAGGTCGGCCGAGCCCCCTCTCGATCCGATCAGCTCGGACTCTGGTCCGGCGCGTTCTCGTGCTGGGGCAGCTGGATCACGGCCCGGGCCCCCGGTCCGTCCTCCCTGTTCATCACCGAGACCGCTCCGCCGAGGTCCTCGACGATCCGCCGCACGATGGCCAGCCCCAGCCCGGTGCCGCTGGACCGGGTGGTGAAGTAGGGCTCGAAGAGCCGCGAGCCGACCTCCTCGTCGATCCCGCGGCCCGAGTCCTCGATCGTGAGTTGAACCATGGGGCCGTCGAGGCGCACCTCGCCCCTGATCACGCCCCCGCCGGTGGAGGCCTCGATGGCGTTGCTGACCAGGTTCACGAGAGCCCGCTGCAGCTCATCGGGGTCGGCCTTGACCATGTGGCCGTCGCCGAGGCTCTCCCCCTTCTCCAGCCGCACCCCCTCCTCGCTGGCCCAGGCCTCGTTGAGGTCGAAGACCTCGGTCAGGATGACCCCAGCGTCCACCGGGACCGGGTCCCGGTGCTGCCCTGCGAACGTGTAGAAGTCCCGCGCGATCTCCCGCATGTTGCCCACCTGCCGCTGCACGACCTCGATCGTTCGCTCCAGGATCGCAGGGAACTCGGGGGACCCCTCATCGTGGGCGCGCTTGAGCAGCGAGGCGGACAGCTGGATCGGCGTGAGCGGGTTCTTGATCTCGTGCGCCACCTGGCGGGCCATCTCCCGCCACGCCGCGTCCTTCTCCGCCTCCACGAGCTGCGCTCGGTTCTCCTTCAGCTCCCGGGTCATGCGGTTGAAGGAGCGTGCCAGGTCCGCCAGCTCGTCATGGCCGTGGACCGTCACCTGGGCGTCGAGGTCACCGCTCGCCACGCGGCGTGTGAAGGCCTCGAGGTCCTGGACGGGCCGGGTCGTCCTCCTCGCCACCACCACCGTCACGACGATCGCCAGCAGCAGGACGATCCCGCTCGCCTTGGCGATGGTCCTCGTGATCTCCTCGACCGGCCCGTAGATGTCCGGGTAGTCCACGCCGACACCGACGATCCAGCCCAGCCCCCCGGGGCGCTCCTCCCGGGTCCGACCCTGCTTGAAGGCCGCCTTCTTGCGGACGCCGAGGAACTCGTAGTCGGGGTACATACCCGAGCCGCTGGAGCGCCGCACGGCCTCCCCCATCATGGGCAGGTTGACCCGGGGTCCGGAGACGCGCTCGCCGTAGAGGGAGCGGTTGGGGTGGGCGAGGATCGTGTCGGCGTCGGCGGCCCAGACCCACGAGTAGCTCGAGTCGTAGAGGTCGGCGGAGGCCGCCCCGGAGGAGATCCCGTCCGCGCGGCGCACCCCGTAGTTCTCGATCTCGTCCTGGACCACGGACCAGGGCACGAGGGTCACCACGGCCCCGAGCGGCTGGCCGAGGGGGTCCTCCCCAGGCACGGGCTCCACGAAGCCGAAGTGGCGGCGCAGCTCGGGGCGGCCGTCCTCGACATCGTCGGTCTTCAGGTGAAAGCGGCCCTGGTCGAGCGTGACGGACTCCCCGCTGAGGACGGGCGCCAACCACTCCTGCTCCCCCCATGGGTACGCTGCGAGCCGGCCTCGCACCCCGGGCGCAAGCAGCGCGCCGGCTCCGTCCGTCGAGTTCGCCGCCACCACCTCGCCGCGCCGCCCGAGCACCACCACGAACTCCGCCGCGCCGTCGCGGCGGACGAGCTGGTCCAGGAGGTGAATCGTCGGAGCGAGGCGCCCCTCGGGGAGCGAGGCCTCTCCCGGCGCCGCCACCCCGCCGGCGCTCAACAGCGCATCCGCCACCGTGGGGGCCGACGCGAGCAGGACCGCGTCCTCTCGCCGCTCGTCCACGATTCGATCGAGGCGATCGGAGAGCTCCGCGGCGTGGCCGAGCAGGTGGTACCGCACCACGTCGTCTGCGAAGCGCTCGGAGACGAAGTCGTGGACGTACCACGCGAAGCCGAGGAACGGCAGCACGACGACCGCGAGCACGGCCAGAACCCACTTGGTGGAGATCCGCCTGATCATTCGCTCCAGTGTAGAGGGTCGCCCCCCACCATCCCCGCTCCCACTTGACATCCTGGGACGTGGCACAACAACCTTCGTGCCGTCCCCATGCCGCCCCCCAGCACGCCTGAACGCATCCTCGTCGTGCGGCTGTCCCACCTGGGGGACATTGCCCAGGCGATTCCGCTCATCCACGCCCTCCGTGAGCGGTGGCCCTCGGCGGAGATCGGATGGGCCGTCCAGCCGGAGTTCGCCGAGCTGATCGAGCCCCTCGCGACCATCCTCCCGTTCGACCGGCGCGGCGGCCTCGGCGCCTGGCGGACGTTTCGCGAGGCGGCGCGGCGCTTCTCTGCGGACCTCGTGATCGACGCGCAGGGGAACTGGAAGAGCGCGGTCGCCGCCATGATCGCAGCGAGCGGGCCCCGTCGTTGCCGCCGCGTGGCCTTCGCGCGGAGCCAGTGGCAGGAGCCCCTCGCGGCTCGCCTCCTGCGCCCGGAGCTGGTCTCGCCCCCCGAGGGCCCCCACCTGGTCCAGCGCGCCCTCGGCCTCGCGGCTCACCTCACCGGGCGGCACACCGCGCCAAGGCTCGACCCGGCCCTCACCGGGGAGGAGCTCGAGCGCGGCGCCGCCCTCCTCGGCTCGGACGCGGGCGACGGGCCCGTGCTCCTGCACCCCGGAGTCGCCGGTGACCCGCGCACCTGGCCCGTCGACGCCTACCGGCAACTCGCCGAGTCGCTCCTCCAGCGCGACGTGGGGGTCACCGTGATCTCCGGCCCCGGCGAGGAGGCGGCCGGCAGCGAGCTGGAGCGCGCGCTCCCGCGGGCCCATCACATCGTGGCGCAGAGGGGCCTGCGCACCCTCGCAGGCGCGTTCAGCGCCGCGGCAGAGCGGAGGGGCTGCCTCGTGGCCGGAGACTCAGGGCCGGCCCACGTCGCCGCGTCGGTCGGTCTGCCGGTGGTGCTCATCGCGGGGCCAGAGGACCCCACTCGAACCGGGCCCTGGCCACCGCCGCCGGCGGAGGTCCACCGGGTGCCCGGCCCGGACTGGCGTCCCCGAGCGATCACGGAGGTGACCGTCACCGACGTGCTCGACGCCGTGACCGATCAGCTCACTCGTCTTCGAGCTCGCTGATCTGCTCCAGGATGTCCTCGTACTCGGGCCAGAAGGTCTCGATCTGGCGGAGCTTGGTGAGCTTGTCCGCCGGGGTCGCCGCCGCCTGTGCCTCGGCGTACAGCCGCGCGGCTTCGAGGACGTAGTTCTCCAGCGCCTCCATGCGAGCCCGGGCGTCCTCGTAGAAGTCTCGGCCGCTGAGGACCTCGCCGTAGAGCTGGATCGCCTCGGCGAAGAGGAAGTCGTGCTCGAGGTCCAGGGCCCTCTGGTAGAGCAGGCCCACGCGAGTCGAGTTGATGCTTGCTCGCGCCTCCTCCACGAGGTCCGTCTGGAGCACCGTCTGCTCCGCGGCCTCGGTGATCAGGAGCTCGGCCTCATCGAACTCGGACCGAAGGACGAAGGACTCCGCCTCGCTCAGGAGTGCAGCGACCTCTGCCTCGATGCGCATGGTCCCGAACGCCTCCGCGATCTCCTCGGACTCGGGGTCGAGACGGCGCGCCTCGGCGTACTCCGCGCGCGCCGCGGCGTAGCGCCGATCCTTGACCAGCTGCTCGGCGTACGCGACTCGCCCCTGGGCCTTCTCGCGGCGTACCTCGACGATCCTGCGCCGGGTCCGCGGTGATTCGGCGTCGTAGCGCCGCGACTTCTCGAAGCTGTTCTCCGATTCGTTCAGCTTCTGATCGGTGAGGTCCCGGACGCCGTTGAAGTAGTAATCATCAGCGAGGTCGGCGCGGTACTGCTTGAGGAGCTCAACGCGGGCCAGGCCCGCGGGCGCGAGCGTGTGATCGGGCTCGAAGCTGATGGCCCGCTCATAAGCCACCCGGGCGGCCTCGAACTGGCTCGAGGCCATGGCCGAGCGAGCGACCTGGAACCAGTAGTCCGCCTGCTTCCGCTGGACCCGCCGACGCCACGCCTCCACGAGGGGCTCCTCGGGGAAGCTCGCCTCCAGCTCCGCGAGGAGCTCGAGCGCCTCGTCATCGCGGTCCGCGAAGGACAGGGTCCGCACCACCTCGAGGCCCGAGCCGAGGGAGACCTCGACGGCTGCGCGAGCCAGCTCCTCCTGCAAGGGGCTGTCCGCGGGGATCTGAGCCTTGGCGGCTTCGGCGGCCTCGGCCGCCGCCTGATAGTCGCCGGACCGGGTGAGGGTCTGGACCTCGAGCAGCAGCTGCTCGGGGGTCGAGTTCGAGGTCGCGCACGCGCCCAGGAGGAGGGCGGCGACGGAGAGGGAGCGGCTCATGGGATCCAGGACGATGACCCCCGCCGGATCTTCCCGGTGGGAGCTCAAAAAGTCGGGCCTCACGGCAGGGCGCCCGGCGGGGCCTGGCCCGCGAGGTCGGGTTAGCTACGGAGCGAATCGTAGAGCATGATCCCGAGGCTCCCGAAGACCAGAACAGGGATCCATGCCGAGAGCAGCGGAGATAACTGACCTTTGACGCCCAGGGTGCGGAAAACGAAGTCCGCGGAGTAGTAGAAGACGCACAGCAGCCCCCCCACGGCGATGCGATCCGTGCTCCGGCCCCGCTCGTAGTTGAACATCAGCGGGATCCCCACCAGCAGCAGGAGGAGATTGGCCAGGGGGAAGGTCAGGTGATAGTGCCAGAGGGTCTGGTAGGAGTTGTCGTCCGGGTCGCGGCGCATCAGCTCCTGGACCTCCGAGAAGGAGAGCTCCAGGGGGGCCTCCTTCGCCCGGCGGTACGTCAGGGCCAGCTCCGGGGTGAACGCGTAGCCCTCGAGGGTCTTGACCGCCTCATCCCGGGAGGCGCCCTCTCCGTCGGGGTCGATGGTCGCGC
>CAZEFP010000122.1:0-8346 GCA_964511565.1 uncultured Planctomycetaceae bacterium | reverse complement strand
TGAGATCCCTGGCGCCGAGGGAGGGTGACGCGGCGATGGCCGCGCAGAGCTCGTCGGGGACCCGCGTCCCGATGCGGAAGCGCTTGCCGCCGGGCAAGTCGAGCTCCACGGCGTCGAGGCCATCGAGGTTCCAGAGCCATCCGTGGGGTGTGTACCGGATCCCGAAGCCGTACCACCAGCGGTTGCGGACGGTCCGCACGCCGATGACGCGGGAGAGCTCGATGGTGCGTCGAGGCCAGCCGGGGCCGAAGCGGACGGACACCGTCTCTCGCTGCACCTCGACCCGGAGGCAGCGAAACAGGAACCCGAGGGCGAAGGCGGCGAAGGCGAGCCCCGCGGCGGCGCTGGTGTTCACCCCCACCAGCGCGAAGCTGCCCGCCGCGATGGCGAGGAACAGCGCCTTGAGCCAGAGGCCCGCGGGCTGGACGTCGCAGAAGGTGGGCGAGGCGTTCACCATGTCCCGGAGCCTAGCAAGCGGGGGCCTGCGGGCCCTCGTGCGGTCCCGGAGACCGATTGGAGGCGCCCGTCCAGCCCTCTCCGGGGCGAGAGCTGCTCGAGGGGCGCAACGGATCGGCGGGCGGTCCGTCCACCGAAGCGGGGGCGTCGATGTGGCGGCGCTCCCGTACTCGAACCCAAGAGGAGGAAGACGCGATGGTGACATGGACAGGAACAGGAACGCGGTACGGGCTGGCAGCGGCCTCTGCATTGGCGATGCTCACCCTTGCCGCATGTAGAGGTACCGGCGAGGGCAAGATCGGGATGTCGGTGAGGAAGGAGGTGCCCGTCCTGGGCGTGGTCTCGATCGAGTTCGAGCAGGGCTGGGAGTTCGGCGCCGTGGATCCGGAGGTGTGCGGCTGCCTCGTCTTCCTCGGGCCGGACGGTCACCCTCTGGACGGCGCCGCCGTGGGCCAGATTCGCAACGGCGTCGGGGGCGGACCCATCCCCGAGGGGGCCGTGGGCTGGCGCGCGATGCTCACCCGGGAGGACTGCGACTCCCTGGACTGCAGCGAGCTCCTGAGCACCGACGGGCCCGGTGGAACCGCGGTCTCCCTCGCCGCCGCGTGGTTGGCGGCTCCCATCGGCCCGCAGGAGTCCTTCGTCCTCCTGGGTTCACGCCTCCTCGATGATGATGCCCGCGCGGTCCATTCGGACGTGGGCGACTGGGAGCGAGCCTCGTTCCTTGATCTCAGCGCGACCGTGATGGCGCCCGATGTCCACCTCGCGTGGGCCATGGTCGAGCTCTCCGTGGAGGCGGGCCCGAGGGCGAACCTCTCCCAGGCTCAACGTGCGGCCCTGGAGCAGCGGGTCACGATCCACGAGGCCGTGCGTCTCGAGATGGAGGGGCCGGAGTTCGCTCCGGTGGGGTTCCAGGGAGCGGTGATCCGGACCGGCGCGCCCTTCGGGGCCCAGGTCCTGGTCAACGGCGCCTCGGCAGCCGCCGGGGCGTCTCAGGCCCCAACCCTCCCCGGTGAGCTCCCCACCGTGCACTTCGCGTTGGACCTGGGGCTCGTGGACTATGACCCGACGTGGTCCGCGCCGCTGGCCAATCGCATGATGATCCGCTCCAAGCGGACCGGCGAGCCCGTGACGACGACCCGGCTGTCCATGACCCTCGTCCCGACCGATGGCTGACGGGAAGGTCCGTTCCTTGGCGGCGGGGATGGCCATCCTCGCCGCCGGCTGCGCCGCCGAGCCTCACTGGCTCGAAGCGTCCGCCCCCCTGGTCGAGGCCATGAATCCCCAGGTCGCCTGGATGCACGGGGTGGAGCCCAGGACCGAGTTCAGTATCGGGCCGATGGAGGAGCGCCCGGGGGTGGCTGCGGTTTCGATCCCGCCCCACTGGATCCTGCTGGGCCCCGTCATCAAGGAGGGGCCGCGGAGCCAGATGCTCTGGGCGGTGACCCATGAGCTGGCGCACCTCTACGGCCAACGCCTCGCACTGCCGTGGCCGTTCTCGATCTACGCGAAGCCCTTGGAGGAGGCGCGGGTGGAGCTGGTCGCCGGAGATCTCCTGCCATGCCTGGAGCCCGCGGCGCGGCGCATGAGGCACGGGATCGTTCGGTGGATGGTGGACCAGGTCCGTGCGGCGCGGCCCTCGGACGCGCTCAGGCCGTCGAGGGAAGGTTCGACTCCCCGGCGCTACCTCTGGTCGCGCGGGCATCCCTGAGGACGCGCTCGAGCTCGGTCAGGTAGCGCATGAAGGAGCGCCGGCCGTGAGCCGACAGGGCGAGGTGGGTGTTCGAGCCTCGACCGCTCCCTGTCCGCTTGACCCTGAGGAGGTTGGCCTCCTCGAGCACCTTCAGGTGTCGGCTCAGGTTGCCGTCGGTGAGCCCGCAGAGGGACCGGAGCTCGGAGAAGGACCGCCCACCTGCTTCGCTGGAGAGAGCGGTCAGGATGGACAGGCGCGCCCGTTCATGCAGCAGCCGATCCAGGCCTTCGTACGTGTAGTCGCCTTCAGACATCGGGGGAGTTCGTGGGGGACGAGGCCTGCGGTTCGTGGTCGGAGGAGGCGGCCTGGATCTCCCTCAGGATAGCGGCCGCCACCAGCTGTCCTCCGAAGAAGGTGAGACCCATGGGCCAGGGGGAGCTCAAGCCGACGCCTGCAGCGTGGGCCATCACCGCTCCTGCGGTGAGGTAGAACAGGCCCAGGAGTCTGATGTGCCCGGGCAAGTAGGGGGCGGACGAGAGCAGGCCGACCCCGAAGAGCATGGTCCAGATGCCGGGCAGGAGCTCGGCCCGGCTCCAGAGCAGCGGGGCCAGGGCGACGCCGACGAGGAGCGCCGGTGAGAGCTGCAGGGCAGCGAGCCTGGTGGAGGGGCGGGGGAGCGCCCGGCGTCGGAGGGCGAGGTCGACCAGCGAGGCGAGGGCGCAGATGAAGGCCACCGCGAGCCAGATCAGGGCGTGGCGCTGTGCGTCGAGCGTCGCCCAGAAGATCCACTCCACCGTCGCCGTGCCGAGGGCGAGGATGGCCTGCCCCACGGCGATCTCGGCGCGGTACCCCCGGAAGAAGGAGGACCGCGCGACCTGGGCGTGGATGTCGGCGACCTGGCGGAGAGCGTCCTCCACGTCGAATCCGGAGCCTGTGCTCATGGCCCCACGGTCACGGGTTGATTGTGGGGTGTCAAGCGCCCGGGGGCCCGGCTGCCGACGAGTGTCGAGGTGAGCCTCCGCTGGCGCTCTGCTAGCCTCTTGCACGCCCTGCTCTTCCGGGTGGGGATGTCGAGACGCCCTGGCTCACCCTCTTCGCCCTCCTCCATGACCGCCATGCTCCCACGTGCCCCTCATCTCCGGTTCAAGTGGCTGGCCGTCCTCGCCACCGCATCGGCCTGGCTCGGGTCTTGCTCGAGCGCGCCCCGTCAAGAAGTCCCGGTGGACATCGAGGACGGGGTCATGGCGGTGGCCTACTCGGGGTTCCGCGCGGGGCAGCACCCCGATCGAGGCAGCGGGGCGGTGCTCCCGAGCGTGGATGAGATCGAGGAGGACCTCCAGATCCTGGTCCGTGAGGGCTTCGACCTGATCCGGCTCTACGACTGCCAGGAGAACTCGAGGATGGTGCTCGAGGTGATCCAGGACAAGGAGCTCCCGATCAGGGTCCTCCTCGGCGTCTGGCTCAGCGCGGAGCTGAGCAACCACGACCGCTGTCCTTGGCTGACGAGCCCCATTCCCCAGGCGACCCTCCTGGCGAACCGCCAGCGAAACGAACGCGAGGTGGAGGCCGCGGTCGAACTTGCGACCTCATTCCCTGGGATCGTGGTGGCGATCAACGTGGGGAACGAGGCCCTGGTGGATTGGACGGATCACCTCGTCCCGGTGGAGCGGGTCCTGGGTTATGTCCGGCGCTTGCGGGCCGCGGTGCCCCAGGCGCTGACGGTGGCGGAGAATTACGACTGGTGGGCCAAGCAAGGGGGCGCGCTCGCGGCGGAGCTGGACTTCGTGGGGGTGCACTCCTACGCGCTCTGGGAGGGACGCACCGTTGACCAGGCGCTGGCCCATACCCAGGCGAACGTGGACGCGGTGCGGGCGGGGCTCCCCGGGGTGCGGATGGCCATCCTCGAGGCGGGGTGGGCGACGAGCGCCAGCGAGTTCGGCGCGCGGGCGAGCGAGGCGGCGCAGGCGCGCTACTTCGCTGAGATGAGCGCCTGGGCAGCGGAGACTGACGTCACGGTCTTCTTCTTCGAGGCCTTCGATGAGCCGTGGAAGGGGGACCCGGGGAACCCCTCCGGCGCGGAGAAGCACTGGGGGCTGTTCTTCGAGGACCGTACGCCGAAGGCGGCGATGAAGTGACGGGGCCGGGACGCCTTTGGAGGTCAGCGCGTCGTGGCTTCGCCTGAGGGGGCGTCCGGCGCCTCCGCGGCGCCCGTGCGGCTTGCCCCGGGGGGCGTCCCGCCGAGGAAGACGCCCACGAGCTCACGGTCGCCCCGCAGGACGAGGGTGCCGTTCCAGCCGGAGATCTTGCCCCACATGCGCTTGCGCTCCTTGGGAGGGCTCTTGAACACGTTGGCGGTCACGACCTGCTGGTAGCTGTCGGGCGACGCCACGCAGAGCCGGAGGATCCCGCTCATGCCGTCCTGAATCAGGAGGTAGGGGCCCACCTGGATCATGTGCCCGCGGGCGAAGTAGGGGTCCCGCCCGGTGGCCCACTGTTCCTCACCCTGCAGGTCGAAGCACCTCAGGCCGCCCTGTCCACGGCGGAGCCGCGAGACGTTCGTGTTCTCGTTCGTCAGCAGGTAGAGGTGCCCACCGACCACCACGGGCGGGTGCAGCTGGGAGCCCTTCTCCAGGTGGAACTCCTCGGTGAGCTCGTACGAGCCCGTCTCGGTGCGGGCCACCCGCAGCATGGTGGTGCCCCCCGCGTACCCACCCGTGATCACGAAGCGGCTGGGGTCCACCTTCACGGCTGGCGGCACGGGGACATTGGTGAGCATGGTCTCGTGCTGCCAGCGGAGCTCGCCGCTGTGCGGGGCGATGGCGCTCACCAGGACCGGCGCGGGGTTGTTCTCGCCCGCTCCCTGGGCCTGGCAGGAGATGAAGAGGATCAGCTCCTCCCCGAGCAGCGACATCAGGACCGGCTGGGACTGGCTTGTCCCGACGGAGGGCGTCCGCCAGCGAACCTCCCCCGACGACTGATCGAGGGCCACCAGGCCGACCTGCTCGCCGAGGGCTGGCAGGATGACGAGGTCCTCGTACAGGAGCGGGTCGGCGGAGTACCCGAAGTCGGGCATCGTGCCGCCGAGGTCGTCCACGAGGTGGCGCCTCCACCTCGCCTCCCGGCTCGTCCGGTCCACACAGTGGACCGTTCCGAACCCACTGCACAGAAACACCGAGCGCTCGTCCACGGCGGGGGCGGTCCTGGACCCCGCGGACTGGAGGCGTCCGGGCTCGGCGTAGTCGAACGTCCACAGGGGCGTCCCGTCGAGGATGTCGATCACCCGGAGGGTGTCCCCGACTCCGATGTCGCGGTCGAGTACGAAGGCCTTGCGGTCGAAGACAGCGGCGCCGCCGTAGCCTGGTTCGAGGGGCACGCTCCACGCAGCCGACAGGTCCGCCCGGGCCCTCCCGTAGCCCTCGCTGAGGGCCTGGTCCTCGACGTAGTCCGACTCGGGCGGCGCCAGGAACTCCAGGATCTCGCGTCGGTGCGGCCAGGCGAGCGCCACGCCTAGCGCGGTGAGCGCCATGAGCGCGAGGACGGAGCGTCGGGAAAGCATGGAGATCGGACGGGCGGCGGCGGTCCATCCTAGTCGGGCGCCTGGGAGGTTTTGTCAGGCGAAGGACCGAGTCCGAGGTGGTTCTCCAGGGGGGATGCGCCCGCCGAGTCCCCCGGGGGCCGCCGCCGGGTTTTGCCTGGTCGGGTCACCGTGGCCCAGTACGCTCGGGGCGTCCCGAGTCCATCCCAAGCCCGTCGCGCTGCGACCCCCTTCCCATGAAAGGACCCCTGCCCCTCGTCGTCCTCGCGCTGGCCTTGGCGTCGCCGCTCCTGGCCAGCGGCGACTTCCCGCGAGAGAAGCCGAACCCCGCCAAGGCGGCGCTCGAGGGCAAGGCGCCCCCCGAGCTCCAGGTGGACGGCTGGATGAACACCGGCGGGGCGCCCATGGACTGGGCCTCCCTCAAGGGGAAGGTGGTCGTGCTCGACTTCTGGGGCACCTGGTGAGGCCCCTGCCGTGGCGCGGTGCCGGGTCTGAAGGACCTGGCGGCGCGCTACGGGGACCAGGGTCTGGTCCTCATCGGCGTCCACACCGCCAACGGCGGGGAACGCATGGCCAGCTTCGTGCAGGAGCAGGGCATCGACTACCCCGTGGCCATCGACCGTGCGGGCAAGCCCACGGTCAGCGCCTTCGCAGTGGACTCCTTCCCCGACTACTACCTGGTGGACCGGGCCGGCAAGGTGCGCGTGGCGGACCTGCCCAACAGCGCCCTTGAGGCGACCGTCCGGGCGCTGCTGGCCGAGCCGGCGCCCGCCGCGCTCCCCGCCGAGCTCGAGGAGGCTTCGGAGCGCGCGGTGCGCAAGGACAAGCGGATCATGGTGCTGCTCGGGACCGACGAGGACCGCGCGGCGTTCAACAAGGTGTCTCGCCTGGACCGAGCGCTGCGCCGAGAGATCAGCAATGAGTACGAGACGGTTCCCGCACCCCTGGGCGGGTCCCTCGCGCTGGCGCTCGGGGTGACCGCCACGGAGCCGACCGCCGTCGCGCTCGGGGCCCGGGGCGAGCCCCTGGGATCGATCGCCATGGGCGGCCTGGACCGGGAGCGGGTCTGGTCGTTCGTGCGGGAGCACAAGGTGGCCTCCGCGGATGCCGAGGCGATCCTCAGCGGGGCACTGGCCCAGGCCACCAAGGAGAAGAAGCGCGTCCTCGTCCACCTCGGGGCCCCCTGGTGAGGCTGGTGCTTCCGGCTCGAGGAGTTCCTCGGGCGCAAGGGGGTCAAGGGACCCATGGACCGTGACTACGTGACGATCAAGATCGATGTGGAGCGCAACCCCAACGGGGACGCCGTGGCCAAGCGCCTCCGCGGCGAGCGCCGTGGGGGGATCCCCTGGATGGTGATCCTCGACGCGGACGGCGAGGAGCTGGTGAGCAGCGATGCGCCCACCGGGAACATCGGCTGCCCGGTGCAGCCCGAGGAGGTGGCGTGGTTCGCGGAGATGATCCGGCGCAGCGCCATCCGGTTGCAGGCTCCGGATGTCTCGGGGCTTCAGGCCGAGCTCGAGGAGTACGCGACCTCCTTCAGGCGCTGAGGACGGCGCACGGCCATTCCGAGGACGCGCTGGGGCGCCTCCTCGGAATGGCCGGCTCGCCGAGCCCGGGGAGCGCTTCCGTCGAGGGTCCCCCTGACCGGCTCGGTTAGGCTCTCGGGATGATCCTCGAGACCCTGCTGGCGTGCTTGCCTCTGGCCGCTTGTCCTCCCGCGATCGGGCCGGGGCCCTCCGCCTCTCCTCGGAGCGCTGACCCCGGACACCGGTCCGATCGCCCGCCCAGCCTGGTGGTGATCCTCGCCGATGACCTCGGCTGGGGCGACCTGGGTTGCCAGGGGCAGGAGAAGATCCTGACCCCCAGGATCGACCGCATGGCCGCGGAGGGCCTGCGCTTCTCGGCTGGATACGCGGGCTCGACGGTCTGCGCGCCGAGCCGCTCCGTACTGATGACCGGGCTTCACGCGGGGCACACCCGGGTGCGGGGCAACCGACGGGTGCCCCTGCGAGACGAGGACATGACGGTCGCCGAGCTCCTCCAGGGGGCTGGCTACCGCACGGCGCTCTTCGGGAAGTGGGGGCTCGGTAACGCCGGGAGCAGCGGGCACCCGGTGCGTCAGGGGTTCGAGCGCTTCTTCGGCTTCTCCGACCAGCTGCACGCCCACAACTCGTACCCGACCCACCTCTGGGAGGGTGAGCAGCGCGTGGAGCTCTCCAACGTGGTCCCCGGGGAGGGCAAGTGGGGACAAGGGAAGGCCAGCGAGCGCCACGACTGGGCGCCGGGGAGGATCCATCGCGAGGCCATGGGCTGGCTCCGCGGGGTCTCCGATGAGGACCCCTTCTTCCTCTATCTCGCCAGCACGATCCCGCACGCCAACAACGAGGCGGGTTCGGACGGCATGGAGGTGCCGGACGTGGGCGTGTACCGCGAGCGGCCCTGGCCGCAGCGTCAGCGCGAACACGCCGCCATGGTCTCCTCCCTCGATGCTCAGGTCGGGGAGGTGCTCGACACCCTCCGGGAGCTGGGGCGAGCGCAGGACACCCTCGTGCTCTTCCTCTCCGACAACGGGCCCCATCGTGAGGGTGGGAACGACCCGGACTTCGCGAACTCCACCGGGCCGTTCCGTTATTCCATCGTCGCCTCCACGTCCTCGCCTGTA
>CAZEFP010000121.1:0-8356 GCA_964511565.1 uncultured Planctomycetaceae bacterium | reverse complement strand
GAGGGGCATCACTTCGCCCTGCACGTGGACTGCAAGCCCGGTCGCACGCCGAGCATCACGCCCTTCTTCGTCGGGGCCCGCCCGGTCGTCGAGGAGGGGGAGGATGGCTCGATCGGCGCCACGGTGGACGTCATCGGATCGCTCAACGCGGCCTACCGGTCCGCGCTCGCGCTCGGGGGGAGCGCCCTCCCCGAGTCCGACCGACCGCGCCCCAGGGACATCCGGATGGGACCGGGGTCGAAGGAGCTGCCCGCCGAGGACGGCGCGCCGTTCTCGAGCCTCGAGCCCGAGGTCCGCGCGGCCATCACGGGCCTGTTGACCACCTACCTCGAGCTGCTCGACGAGCCGCTGCGCACCCCTTACCTCTTCGACCCCGAACGGGCGAAGGCCGTGCGCTTCATGCGCTGGGGCGGCGGCGACCTCGACCGCCCAAGGGCCTGGACCATCCTCACGCCGCGGTTCGCGCTGGAGCTCTTCACGACCGACGGTCCGGACCACCTCCACACGGTGCTGCGCGATGTCGACCGCGACTTCGGCGGCAAGTAGCCGCTCGCCATCACTCCCCTGCGCTTCCCCATGCACCTCGCGACCCGAGGCAGCCAGCTCGCCCTCTGGCAGGCCCGAACCACCCAGGAGATCCTCGGCGAAGGGCACGAGCTCCTGATCGTCAAGTCCTCGGGCGACCTCGACCGCAAGACCGAGCTCGCACGCTTCGGCAGCATCGGCATCTTCACCGTGGAGGTCGATCGAGCCGTCCTCGACGGCCGCGCGGCCATCGGCGTCCACAGCATGAAGGACATGACCACAACGCTGCAGGACGGCGTCGTCCTGGCGGGCTGCCTCTCCAGGGGGCTCGTGGAGGACGCGCTGATCTCGAAGGACGGCGCCAGCCTCGACGGGCTCCCAGGGGGGAGCCGCGTGGGCACGGGGTCCCTGCGGCGCGGGTCCATGCTGCGGGCCGCGCGCGGCGACCTCGAGGTGGTCCCCCAGCGCGGCAACGTGAACACGCGGCTGGACCAGGTCCTCGAGGGGGACCTGGACGCCTGCCTCTTGGCCCGCGCGGGGCTCGAGCGACTCGGGCTCGCCGACCACATCAGCGAGGTGCTCAGCGTCGAGCGGTTCCTGCCCGCCGTGGGCCAGGGGATCGTGGGGATCACCTGCCGGGAAGACGACAGCGAGACCCGGGCGCTGGTGGAGACCAAGCTGCGCGATCCCGAGGCCTGGGCATCGGCCCTCGCCGAGCGCGCCTTCCTCCGGGGGACCAACGGAGGGTGCAACGCCCC
The DNA here is from genome assembly GCA_964511565.1 of uncultured Planctomycetaceae bacterium. GTDB lineage: Bacteria > Planctomycetota > UBA1135 > UBA1135 > Saltatorellus. The sequence continues at coordinate 7,073 of CAZEFP010000121.1, read as the reverse complement.
CATCGCGGGGCACGCGACCGTGGCCGGCGGTGAGGTGCACCTCCGCGGACGGGTGCTCTCGGTCGACGGCACCCGGCGGCTGGAGGGCGAGGTTCGAGGGCCCATCGCAGGCGCCGAGGACCTGGGCACCACGCTGGCCGAGGACCTCCTGTCCAAGGGCGCCGCGGCGCTGGTCGAAGAGGCTCGAAGGCTCACCTCATGAGCCCCCGTGGACCCTCGAGGGTGTGCCTGACCGGGCCGTCCACGCGGCGTGCCGCGAGTCGCTGGATCGACGCGGTGGCCGAGACCGGGTCATGGGAGCCGGTCCACTGCCCCCTGGTCCGCGTGGTGGGCCGGCCCATCGAGCCCGCGGGCGTGACCATGCTCCCCGCCATGGTCGCGGTCACCAGCCAGAACACGATCCCCGCGCTGAAGCGGCTCTGGCAGGAACGCGTCGACGTTCGCGAGGCGCCCCACGCCGCCGTGGGGCTCGCCACGGCGCGCTCGCTCCGTCAGGCGGGCGTCGACCCGGTGCTGGTCGGCCGCGCCGAGGAGAGCGGGGCCGCCCCCCTGGCGGACGCCATCGCCCGGGCGACCCAGCCCGGGGATCGGATCCTCTGGCCGAGGGGAGACCTGGCCTCGGACCTGCGGGAGCACCTCGTCCTCGCCGGCCGGATCGTGGAGGACCCGGTGGCCTACCGCTCCGAGGAGGTGATCGACGCGGAACTCCCTGACGCCCTCGACGCAGCCTTCTTCGCCAGTCCATCGGCCGTGAGGGCCTGGCTGCGGAGGAGTGACGCACCGCGCGTCACCGCCATCGCCATCGGCTCGACCACCCAGTCCGAGCTCGCGGTCTCGTACTCGAGATTCCAGCAGCTGTTGCGGCTGCCCCGCCCCACACCAGAGGCGCTCGCCAGCACGCTCGCTACACTTCGCGGGTGAACCAGCAGCCCTTCGTCAGAACTCGCAGCGAGGAGATCTTCGCCGCCGCAAAGGAACTCATCCCCGGCGGCGTGAACAGCCCGGTCCGCGCCTATGGCAGCGTCGGCGGCGTGCCCCCGCACCTGGTCCGCGGAGAGGGGGCGCTCGTGTGGGACGAGGACGGCAACGAGTACGTCGACCTCGTGGGCTCCTACGGACCGCTCATCCTCGGGCACGCGAACGCCGAGGTGCGCGCCGCGCTCCACGAGGCGGTCGACGGCGGGACGACCTTCGGCGCGCCGACCCGTGGTGAGCTCGAGATGGCCCGGGACATCTGCGAGCGCGTCCCCTCGGTGGAGATGGTCCGGCTCGTGAACTCGGGGACGGAGGCGACCATGTCGGCCGCGCGCCTCGCCCGGGCGGCGACGGGCCGCGAGAAGATCCTGAAGTTCGAGGGCTGCTACCACGGGCACGGGGACTCGTTCCTGGTCGCCGCGGGCAGCGGCGCGCTGACCCTCGGCGCCCCGGACTCCCCCGGCGTCACCCGGGCGACCGCGTCGAACAGCCTGGTCGCCGTCTACAACGACCTCGACTCGGTCAAGGCCGTCTTCGACCAGCACGGACCCGAGATCGCCGCCGTGTTCGTGGAGCCGGTGGCCGGCAACATGGGGACCATCCCCCCGGACGCCGGCTTCCTCGAGGGGCTGCGCGCCCACTGCGACGTGTCCGGTGCGCTGCTGGTGTTCGACGAGGTCATGACGGGCTTCCGGGTCGCCCGGGGAGGCTTCCAGGACTTCACGGAGGTCCGCTGCGACCTCATCACCATGGGCAAGATCATCGGCGGCGGCCTCCCGGTCGGGGCCTACGGCGGGCGCCGGGACCTCATGCAACAGGTCGCTCCCGCGGGCCCCATGTACCAGGCGGGCACCCTGAGCGGGAACCCGCTCGCGGTCGCGGCCGGCCGCAAGACCCTCGAGATCCTCGGACGTGACGGCGTCTACGAGGCCCTGGAAGCCGCGGGTTCGGAGCTCTCCAGGGGGCTGATGGAGGTCGCCGCGCGCCACGGCCGGGTCCTCGCCGTGGGCCGCGTCGGGTCCATGATGTGCCCCTACTTCTCGGCGGTGATGCCCCGCAACCTCAGCGAGGTCACCGCCACCGATCGGGAGGGCTGGGTGCGCTTCTTCAACGAGATGCTCTCCCGCGGGATCCTGATGCCCCCGTCCCCATACGAGGCGTTCTTCCTCTCGGTCGAGCACAACAGCGACGTCCTGGGGCGCGTGATCGAGGCCGCGGACGCCAGCTTCGCCGCGATCGCCTGAGCCGCACCGAGACGAGGAGATCCCACCCCCAGCAGGGTAGGATTCGGGCATGACGTCCTCCCGCGATGACGCGGTCCGAGCCTCCTTCGAGGAGGCGCGTGCCACCCTCGACGCCTTCCTCGCTGATCCCAGCCTGATCGAGGCGGTCGGGGCGTTCGCCACCCTGTGTCAGGCCACCCTGGCGAGCGGGGGCCGCCTCTTGTCCTGCGGCAACGGCGGGTCCATGTGCGACGCGATGCACTTCGCCGAGGAGTGGACGGGCCGCTTCCAGGGGGAGCGGAGTGCGCTCCCGGCCCTCGCCTTCTCCGACCCGAGCCAGCTCACCTGCATCGCCAACGACTTCGGCTACGACGAGGTCTTCGCCCGTTCACTCCAGGCGCACGGTCGGGCCGGAGACCTCCTGGTCTGCCTCTCCACCAGCGGCAACTCCCCCAACACCGTGCGAGCCCTCGAGGAGGCGCGACGGATGGGGATCCAGTCCGTGGCCGTTCTGGGCAAGGACGGCGGCAGGATGCGGGACCTCGCCGACCTCGCCATCGTGGTCCCACACGCGGAGACCTCCGATCGCATCCAGGAGGTCCACATCAAGATCCTCCACATCGTGATCGAGACGGTGGAGCGGGCGATGTTCCCGTCCAACTACGAGTGATGGCGCCGCTCGCGCGGACGCTCCTCGGCCTGACCCTGCTCGCCCTGTCGAGCTGCACCCTCGGCGCGCCGACGACACGGGCGAGCGTGGCGACCGAGCCTCGCCCGGCCTGGCGGCAGCTGGGCGTGAGCCGCGGGGGTCGCCCGCTGCGGGCCATGGAGCTCGGCGCCGGGGGGCCGCGAGTGGCCGTCATCGCCGGGATCCACGGCACGGAGCAGGAGGGCCTGCGCCACGTCCCCGAGCTCGTGGAGGCCCTCCGCGAGCTGCCCGCGACCCTCACCCTCTACGAGGACGTCAACCCCGATGGGTCCGCGAGCGCCCGCCGGGGCACGCTCGACGGAGTCGACCCCAACAGGAACTGGCCGGCCACCAACTTCGCGCCCGCCGCCTCCCGGGGCCCGCGACCCCTGAGCGAGCCCGGCGTCGCGCACGTCTTCCGTGACCTCGTCCGCTTCGACCCCCAGCTCGTGGTCGTGCTCCACTCCACCGCCCGCGGCCCCTTCGTGAACTTCGACGGCCCCGCAGAGGGCTTCGCCCAGCGCTTCGCCGCGAGCGCCGGCCCCCCGTGGTTCGTGAAGCCCTCCATGGGGTACGCCACCCCCGGTTCGCTCGGCTCCTGGATGGGCCTCGACCGCGGGCGGCCGATCCTCACCGTGGAGTTCCGCCGCGGCGCCCCTCCCGCCGAGACCGGCCCCGCCCTGCTCCGCGGCCTCCGGGCCCTGATCGAGGAGGGGCCCCTCGACGAGCCTCCCCCCCGCGTTCGCTGAACTCCCACGAGAGCGCCCCGCCGCGCCGGACCCCGGTGGGTCACGGCGCGACGGGGCGCGCGAGGTCGCGAGGGGCTCAGATGGAGTCCAGGCCCCAGGCGTAGGGCTCGATCGGGAGCATGGGCAGCTCCACTCCGATCTCGGCCTCGACCACCGAGGTCACGCGCCGGTCCCCCCGGGGCGGGCACAGGGCGAGGAGGATCTCGTGGTCGGTCAGCTGGATGCGACCGGAGGGCCCGGTGAGGGCGAGCGAGCTGTCGCCCACCACCTCGACGGTGACGCCCCCGGGCGTGAGCTGATCGAAGGCCTGCGCCACGGCGCGGAGGTCCCCGATGCGAGCCATGGCGAGGATGCCCTTGGCGCCCAGCGAACGGATGAAGGTGAAGTAGGCGGTGAAGTCCGCCTCGGTCTCGGGGACCATCACGAAGAGCCGGTCGGTCTCGGCGCTCGTGATCGTCCAGTGGCTGGCGATGACGGGCAGCACGTCCTCGGGAGACCCACCCCACTCGTGGACACAGTGGGCGAGGTCCTCGCCGCGGCCCACGCAGGCGTAGCCGGTGACCTCCCCGTCCACCTCGCGGACGAGGGCGCGGAGCCCGGGCGTCGTCAGCATGGCCTCGGTGTCGGACTCGCGGCGGTCGACCCGCGCCTCGTGGGCGCAGTAGAGCCCGTGAACCGCCGCCAGGTCCCGCTGCTCCATGGGCCGGACGCCGTCGGGATCGGGCAGCAGGAAGGCGTTGTTGGCGTTGATGACGAAGACGTTCTCGGTGCCGAGCGGCACCCAGCCACGCTCCTGGTACCAGTTCGACTCATCGGCCCAGAGCAGCGTCAGGGCGGCGCCGTCCTCGGCGGCGCGGGCAATGGCCCGCTCCACCACCGCCGAGCCGTGGCCCTTGCCACGGTGATCGGCCCGGGTGGCCACCGAACCCACAAAGGCGACGGGCAGCTGGAGGCCGCCCACCACGAGGTCCCGGCGCAGCCAGGCGCAGGTCGAGATCACCTCCCCCTGCTCCTCGATGGTCTCGATGTGCCCTGTGGCGCGGGGTCCGAAGAGCTGCGCGTACTCCGAGGCCATCGGGCGGCCTTCGCGGAGAACCGCCTCCATCAGGCGGAGCGCGGCCTCGGGCTCGCTGGTCGTGGGTGTGGTCATCATTGGCTCGCTCTGGGTGATTGGTCTGAGTCGGCGTCGGGCGCCTGGTGCTCGTTTCGCTGGGTGGACGCCCGGTAGGCCTCGATCAGGTCGGTGCCAAGGGACACGGCTTCCTCCACGGAGGCTCGCGCGCTCAGGACCGCGTCTCCGAGCCGGCTGGGATCGTCGAGGCGCTCGGAGGCTTCCCCGAGTGCCCGCGTCTTCTCCTCCAGTCGCTCGAGGACAGCCCTGAAGGCCGCGCCAGCCTTGGTGTCGTCTTGCTGAGGTCGCGCTGAACCCTCTACGGAGGCGTCAGCGCGCGTCTGAATCGTGGGATCGATCGACATTGAATTTTCCTTGAGTGGTTTCGAGGCGAATCAGAGGAAGCGGAGCAGGCTCTGCTGCATCAGGCGGGAGCCGGTGGCCTGGGCGAGTTGGAGCGTCTGCTCGGAGCGCTGAAGGTCGAGGGCCACCTCCGCGAAGTCCGCGTCCTCCACGTTGGAGATGAGACTTCTTACGGAGACATCCAGGTCCTCGAGACGCGTGGACGCGATATCGATCTGCTGCGCGGCCGTGCCCAGCCGGCCCAGCGAGGTGATCATGTCCCCCTCGCTGCGGTCGAGTTCACCGAGGCGCGTCTGGAGGCGCTCGGAGAGCATCAGCCGATCCGTGCCCTCCGGCATCCGCAGGTCCGCGACCACGCCGCGGATCGTGTCGAACACGCTCGGCGTCCCCGAGAAGGTGACGAGGTCGCTCCCCGCCACCGTGAGCCCCGTCGTGTCCACGTGCAGACGAGCGCCGGTGCTCTGGCTCCGCAGGAGCAGGTCCGTCTCGGTGAGGGTCACCGGCGTGAAGTTCACGCCGTCGATGGAGACCGACGCCGCACCCGTGAGGGCCGTGGTCAGGTTCCCTCCACCCCAGCCGCTGAGGTCGAGCTCCACCGTCGCCCCGTTCTCGTCGGTCACCGTCATCGTCGCCGGCGTGGGCACCGGGATGTCGAGGACCTGCCCGGTGCCGAGCTGAACGGTCCGGGCGCCCCCGTCGACGTCGAGGGGCTGGCTGCCGACCAGGGTGTCGGCGACGTCGACCAGCGTGATCCCCGCGCCCATGACGCCGGTGGTGCCGTTCTGCTGGACGATCAGCTCGGCGTAGCCCGAGCCCGAATCGGCGGTGGACCCGCTCTTGATCCCGGTCCTCGAGGTCATGTCCGTGTCGGTGTAGGCGAACTTGCCGAACACCTCTTGGCCGGAGACGTTGATCGCGACGTCCGCGTCGCGGCCCGTCTGGATGCGCTGACGCTGGTCGTTCCCACGGAACACGATCCGGGTCTCGCCACCCACGGTCTCCTCCACGAAGGGGCGCTCCTCCGTCGCCGTCCCGCTGAAGAGGAAGCGGTCCCCGCTCCGCGTGTTCGCGATGTCCAGGAGCTGCGCCTCGAGGAGCTCCAGCTGCGTCGCGACCGAGGCGCGGTCCTGGGCGCTGAGGGCGCCGTTCATGCCCTGGATCATCAGCGCGCGGATGTCCGCCACGAGGTTCACGCCGTCTTGCAGGCGCGAGGAGGCCTGCTCGACGATCGGCTTCGCCGAGGCCGTGGAGGTCGAGTATGCCTCGATGGCGCCGCGCTGCCGCCGGAGCGACAGCGAGACGGAGCTCCCCACGGGGTCATCCGAGGCGCGGACGATCCGGCGCCCGCTGGAGGCTTGCTCCTGGGCGCGGATCAGCCGCGAGGTGTTGCGCTCGATGCCCCGCTGGACGAGGTCGAAGATGCGCCCTTGTGTCGGTCGAATGCTCATGTGTTCTCCTCGCTCAGACGAGCGCCAGGACGGTGTCGTTCAGCTGACCGACGACCTGCAGGAAGCGCGCGGCGGCCTGGTAGGTCTGCTCGTACTCGATCATCTTCACGAGCTCCTCGTCGACGTTGACCCCCGACACCTGCTCGCGCTGTTCCTCGAGGCTGTTGAGCATGAAGCTCTCCACCTCGAGCGCGCTGGACGTCGACGCGATCTCGAAGCCGACGCCGCCGACGAGCGCGCCGAAGTAGGTCCCCAGGGTCCCGTCGAGGCCCTCGACCTCCGAGCTCTGGACGTCGAGCATCTCGAGGATGGCGCCGTTGTCACCGTCCTCCCCCGTCGAGGAGCCGGCGAACAGCCGCGGGTCCTTCACGATGTCGCTGTTGACGTTGATGTTCGAGGCGTCGCTGCCGGTGAAGAACCCGTTCAACCCGAGCGCGACGAGCACATCGCTCGTGTCGGAGTCCGCGATGGTGTCCAGGGTGAAGGCGTCACCCGCCGTGCTGTTGACCTCACCCA
>CAZEFP010000120.1:0-8396 GCA_964511565.1 uncultured Planctomycetaceae bacterium | reverse complement strand
CACCGTCCACGAAGACGGTCAGGCTCGAGAGCCTCATCTGCGATCCCTCCACGCGAGGGGCCGCGGCCCCGACGTCGAAGTTGAAGCCATAGGGCACCCTGATCTCCAGCGGCCCCCCCTCGTCCCGTGCACGAGCCGTCGCCCGCCAGGTGAAGGACGAGCCCCGGTTGCCGGCCAGGGTCGCCACCACCTGAAGCTGCCGGCCCTCGGCCCTGAGGCGAGCCCCGGGCACCACGGCGTAGGCCCTCATCCCGCCCGGCGCCTCGCCCGGATCGATCTGACGGATCAGCTGCAGGAAGCCGGGATGGCTGGCGGCAGAGGCTCCGCCCCCGCCGGCGAGGCGGGCGCCCATGGTCCGCGACCAGAAGGCCTCATCGGGCGTCCCGAGGTTCAGGGCTGCAGCGATCTCGGGCCGCCGGGCAGCGGTCCGGCCGTCGATGATGACCGTGCCCACCCCGAGGTCCATGAGCATCTGCTCGGCGGCGACGTCGCCGGTCTCCGAGAAGAAGCGCCACGGCGCCAGGAACGAGTCCTCGCCGAGATAGAGGCCGAAGTTGGTGGCCGTGGTCGGGCGCTCGGCCCGCCACTCGATGGCGTGCCCGAGGTCCCACTCCGCCAACACCGCACGGGGCCGGTCCGCGAGCGGCTGACCGGGATCCTCCGCATCGCCGCGCAGCGTCTCGAGCAGGGCAGCCTGGGCCCGCTGGCGACGGGCCATGTCGGTGGACGTCACGAACGGGGCCAGCGCGGGGTCCTCCACCCGCCCGCGGGCGAGCGTGCTGTCCAGGGTGCCCGGGTTCGCCGCGATCGCGAGGAGCGCCAGGGCCACGGTGGCGGCCGTGCGGAGCTGGGGTCGACCGATCCGACTCAGGGTCTCGACGGCGACGAAGGTCCCCAGGAGCACCGCCATCGGAGGCACGAGGCCCTCCGCGAAGCGCCGCTGGAGCAGCGCGAAGAGGAGCAGGACCGGGAGCGTGGTGATCCAGGGCAGGCACTGCGGCGCGGCGCCCACGCGCCTGAGCCCCAGGACCCAGACCACCGGAGCGAGGACGACCCCGGCGCCGGCGAACCGGAGCAGCTTGGGCAGTGAGCCCGCCAGCGGCTGCGACTCATTGATCCCCCCCATGAACGGGTTCTCGGCCCCGGCCCAGGAGAGAGCCTCGAGCAGCCGGGCCCCGGTGTCGGTCCCCACGAGCAGCGCCAGCCCGAGTGCGAGGGCGGGGAACGTGGCGGCGACGCGCCGCGTGGCGGCGAACCTGGGGAGGAGCGCGTAGGGCGCGAAGATCAGCCACCCGATCGCGAGCCACGCCATGTGGAACCAGGAGAGCTCGATCAGGCTGAAGGGGTCCGTGGAGCTGTAGGGGCTCTCGATGGCGGCGGGCATGACCACGAGCAGCGCGGCCTTGTGAAACGTGGTCGCGAGGATGGGGAGCCCCCTCGCGCTCTGCCTCCCTTGCTCCCCCCTGAACGGCAGCGCCAGCCGGAGGACCAGGGCGAGCTGCACCAACGCGACCCACAGGATCGACGCCGTCCAGCTCGTGATCATCACCCCCGCGAGGAGCCCGGCGGCGCCGCCCCGGGCCGCGCTGCCCACGGGCTTCGCGATCCGGTCGGGTCGGAGGCTCGCCCCCACGAGGGCGAGCATGGCCACGTGCAGCAAGGAGATGAACGCGTGGTGGTCGCCGTTCCCCAGATGGGAGTAGCGAACGTGCCCGAAGGTGAACGCCACGGTGAGCCCCGCGATCAACGCCGCGGCGACCGCCGTGCCCCCTGCCCTGGTCGCCGGCACGAGCGTCGACGCCAGGCCCGCCGACGCCAGCGCCGCGATGAGCGCAGTCAGCGCTCCGCACCACATGGGAACGGACGCCACCAGCTGCTCGATGCGCCGCCGGGTCGCTGGCAAGAGGGGCTCCGAAGCACCCTGTGGCTGCCCCGCGGGATCCCCCGCAGCAGAGGGGAGCAGCGCATCGATCGAGGGGGCACGACCCCGTGCCATCGCCGCGAGGAGGAGGTCGTAGGCTGGCGGCCAGGGGATCGCCGTCCCGGGGCTCTTCGGGCCCGCGCCTTCGGGGTACGCGAGGAAGGGATCGAAGGAGGAGACCCACCCGGCATTCTCCACGGCGCGCGCCACGCGGCGCGCGTGATAGAGCGTGTCCGGGTCGTAGGATCCCCACGTCAGGGCCTCCGCAGATGTCTGGTCGGCGGGGGTCGAGGTCCCCTCCAGCGCCACGCCGATGGCGTTCTCCTGGCGCACTCCCAGGGCGACGAGAGCGGTCAAGCACGCGAACGCCAGGATCGCAGCGCGGACAGGCAGCGGCATGTTCGGAGCGGGGCGGCCTAGCGGACGTTCAGGAACAGCGCGCATTCGCGCGCCATCGTCTCGAGCGCCGAGCGCTCCGTGCGGCACCGGAGGGCAACGTCGGCGACGGGATCCCAGGGGAGGTCGTAGCACTCGAGCTCCTGGACCCAGCCGCCGAGCCCCGGGGCCGTGAGCGGGATGTCGAAGATCCCGGACGCGGTCCACAGCCCGATGTCGCTCCAGCCCGCGACGACCCGATCGCGGGTCTCAGGGGGCGAGAGCAGATCCGCGCCGAGGCTGTACCCCCCACGCATGGCGGGGTCGGCGCCAAGAAGCTCCAGCAGGGTGCTCGAGAAGTCCAGGTGGGAGGTCGGGCGCGGCTCGCGGCCCGGCTCGATCCCGGGGCCCCGGAAGATGAACGGGACCTGCACCTGGGGCGGCGAGAAGTTCGAGGTGTGCCCCCAGAAGCCGCACTCGAAGAACTCCTCCCCGTGGTCACCGGTGACGATGGTGAAGGTGTCCTCGGACTCGCCAGCTCGCTCGAGGGTGTCGAGCAGGCGCCCCGCGGTCTGATCCGCATGCACGACGGAGTTCTTGTACGCGTTCCGCACCCGCTCCTGAAGGGCGACCAGCTCAGGCCCCTCGGTCGTGCGGCCGAGCTCGATGTAGTCGAGGGACTCCACCGCCGGCGAGTAGGGTCCGCCGGGGTTCTCGTAGGGCTGGTGGGGCGCGTCGATGAGCACGAAGGCGAAGAAGGGCCGCTCGTCGCGCGTGACGCGGCGCCGCTCCATCCACGCCTCGAACGCCTCGGCGAGGAGCTCGTCCTTCTGGTACGACACGAGCCCCGGGGGGAACGCATCGAGGATCGACTGGTCGTCCACCCCCACCCAGGCGGTCTCCCGAAACTCGGGGAAGCTCATCGAGGCGCTCGAGAACACCCGGACGTCGTACCCCGCCGCCTGCATCGCCTCGACGAGCACCGGGGCCCGGCGCTGGGCCAGCACGGGGAACCAGTACGAGCCGTGCAGCCCGTAGAGCATGGTGAACAGCCCGTAGCGGGTTCCGTTCCCGCCCGAGAGGTGATCCTCGAACACCCGGGCGCCCTCCGCGAAGGCGCTGATGTTCGGCGTCAGCTCGGGGTCGAACATGTCCCGCCGCCAGGAGTCGAGCACGCACACGAAGACGTTCTTCTTCGGCGCGTCCGCGGGGATCTCCGGGCGCTGGTGGGGCCAGTCGAGGGTGGCGTTCACCGGCAGCAGGTCCATCTCCGGCGGTCGGGCCGCCTCCGGATCGAGGAGCGGTTCGATGATCTGCCCGAGGCGGACCCGGGGGACGACCGGGATCGGCTGGATCGCGCGCAAGGCCTCCCGGTGCTGCGCCACGTCCGCCGCGGCGCTGACCGACTGGCTGAACAACAGGGTCGGAAGGAACCCGAGTACCACCACCGTCTTCGGCTGGAGGAACAGGTTCCCGCGGACGCCTTCGCCGTTGAGGCGCTGAATCCGTCGGGCGAACCAGGCGGAGCAGAGGCACTGGATCAGCGTCAGCCCACCGATGACCAGCCCCGCGGTCTCCCAGACGTAGGCGCCGAGGATGATGGAGTCGCCGCTCCCCTCGGTGAGCACGACGTTGAGCACGGCGCTATCGAAGAAGTGATAGCGCAGCAGGCGATAGACGATCGTGTCGGTGTAGAGGATCGCGAGGAACCACGCCCCCACGAAGCCAGCCAGCAGGCAGGCCAGGCGCCAGCTGCGGATCCAGCGCCAGATCACCAGGAACGCCGCGCCGGGCACCAGGGCGAGGACCGCGACCGACGACACCAGGGCGAGGGAGACGTAGACGCGGATCCAGGGAGCCCGATCCACAGGGGCGTCGAAGAACCACAGGGACCCGACGAGGGTTCCCGCCAGGACGTTCAGGAGCCAGAGCCGGAAGAGGGAGTGACCGAGCTCGCCCCGCGAGGGCGCCGGTCGCGGGGACGGCCCCCCCACGAGGTCTGCCTTGGCGGCTTCCGTGGAGTGGGAGTGATCGGGCATCGGGTTGGTTCTGGTGCCAGCGCGGGCCTCCTCACGGGCTCGGACGCGGGAGGAGCCGGGCCTTGGGAGGGCCTACGCTGCACGTCGGGCCACATTGTGGCGATCTGGATCTTCCCTTGACGCTTTTCCCACGATTCCTCCTTCCGGGTTGCGTCCCCGCGATTTCCAGAAACTCATCTGAGCCACAGGAGACCGCGGTCGCTATCTTCTGCGCCCGAGCGGAGAGGTGGCAGAGTGGCCGAATGCGCCGCCTTGCTAAGGCGGTGAGCCCTCGCGGGTTCCGTGGGTTCGAATCCCACCCTCTCCGCCACCCCCCCTCCCCGGACGACGTCCCCCGAGGGGACGCCCGGGGGCAGGCTGGGGTCCAGGGCGCGGCGGGTGCGCTGCCGGAGGCCGGGGCGGTCGAGTCCCCGCTCCCATCGAGGGCCCATCGAGAGCCCGGGGGGGCTCAGAACGTCCAGCCGATCCCGACCGTCATCCGGAAGTCGTCCTTCCTGGGGACCACGCCGCTGGAGTTCGCCTCGGGCGAGTTGATGCGGTCCCAGGTCACCGAGAGATCGAGGTCGAGGTCCCCCGCCAGGTCGATGGAGAGCGTGCCCACCACGTTGTGGTTGTACTCATCGATGTCCGGCATCGGAACGGTGATGTTGTAGTCCGCGGTGAGCTCAACATCGCTCGTGATGTCCCAGTCGTACGAGGTCGAGAAGACCCCCGCGAAGGAGTTGTCCGTGGATGAGCCCGAGGCGAGCTCGGAGTCGTAGCTCTGGTACTGGAACGCCGGCCCCGCGCTCACTGAGAGGGTGTGGTCGGAGGTGTCCACGACCTCGTAGCCGACCGCCGCGTAAGGCGTCACGCGCAGGCCCACGTTTTGAAAAGGGTCCCGGTAGATGTCGATTCCCGGGACCGTCACGAAGGTCCGCTTGGTCACGAACACGTCGAAGGAGCTACCGATGCGATGGTTGTTAGCCGTCTCTGATCCGCTGACCTCGCTGATCGCGCCGCTGTACCGGTTCGCCCATCGAGTCCGCGCCGTCTCCCGCGTCGCCGCCAACACCGCCGAGTAGTCCGTCTGCTTGGTGTTTCCTGTACGCACCGCGACGCCGGCGGAGACCTCTCCCGACCAGGTCGAGACCTGGCCACCCTCGACGGCGAGCACCGAGAGCACCTGGGCGCGGGGAATCTTCACCGTCTTCTCGCCCTCGATCCAGATGGAGGTCTTGTCAGCCGCGAGCCGCCCCTCGAAGATCCGCCCGTCCTCCGTCAGCACCACCTGATGGTTCGGACTGATGATCCGCAGGACATCGCCGAAGTCGAAGGTCTGATCGTCAAGCTCGTCGCTGTCGAAGTCGAGGCTGTCGTCGCGCACGCGGAGGATCTCACCCCGCAGCCACTCGCCGGAGACGATCTGGATCCAGTCCGCGCCATCGTCCGTGCGCAGCGTCACCTCAGCCGGCGGCGCGGGCTCGTCGGCGGCGGGCGCGGTCGCCATGCCATCCACGGGCACCTGATCCTCCATGAAGCTAGCGATGCTCCGGCAGGACGGGGCCAGGGTGAGGGCGAGGCTGGCGATCAGGAGGCAGCGAATCATTGGGTCTCGAGGGGGCGTGGCGCGGGGCGATTTCTCGCGCGGGATGATAGCGCCCGGTTCCGGCCCGGTGGCGCCCCGAAGCCGGGCATCGAGAGCGCCTCCCTGATTCCGAAGAAACCTCGGGACCACCGCTCCGGCGATCCGCATTCTCGGCGCCATGAGTCCGGCATCGACCCCGCCGTCGCGCAGCCCCCGGGCGGGCATGGGAGCCTTGGTCCCCCTCATCGCCGCAGCGTGCCTGGCGGGATGTCGCGGGGAGCGCACCCTCTCGCTCACCTCGACCCCGTTGGGCGCGGAGGTACGGCTCGACGACCAGCTCATGGGGGTCACCCCGGTGGTCATCCCCATCGACCACTATGGCACTCGACGGCTGACCATGTATCGCGCGGGCTCGCGGCTCTACAGCGAGCCGCTCGAGCTGGAGGCGCCCTGGTGGACCTACTTCCCGGTCGACATCCTCACCGAGATCCTCAACCCGATCCGGATCCACGACCGCCAGTCGTTCCACGTGGACCTGCTGCCCGCGACGGGCGAAGAGGCGGATCCGGTGACGGCGTCCTTCATCGAGGAGGCGATCCGCATCCGGAGCGAAGCCCGCGCGAGGATGCAGGACGCCGAGGAGGCGGAGCCAGCGCCCGAGGACGCCCCCGCTCGAGCGGCCACCGGCCAACCGAACGGATGAGCGGAGGCGGGCCGATCGGGGCCCGAGGGCTCTCGGGCAAGCGCGTCACCGTCATGGGTCTCGGCCTGTTCGGCGGAGGGGCCGGCGCCGCTCGCTGGGCCCTGAGCCAGGGCGCCCGGGTCACCGTGACCGATCAGAAGACCCGCGAGGCCCTCGGCGATGTCGTGCGCGACGTCGAGGGCTGCGCGGCAGAGCATCCCGTACGCTTCGCGCTCGGCGGCCACCGCCCCGAGGACTTCGAGGGGACCGACCTGCTCATCGTCAACCCGGCGGTCCCCCCCACCTCGCCCTGGATCCAGCGCGCGCGGGACGCCGGTGCGCGGGTCACCACGGCCACGGCCCTGCTGCTGGAACTCTCCCGGGCGCGGATCGTCGCGGTCACGGGGACCCAGGGGAAGTCCTCGACCGCGTCCTTCACCCATCAGCTGCTGGAGGCCGCCCTGGCCCCTTCAGCGCGCTGCCTGCTCGGCGGGAACATCGGCGGCTCCCTCCTCGAGCAGATCGACGCTCTGACCGAGCGCGACGTCATCGTCCTCGAGCTCTCCTCCTATCAGCTGGAGCACCTGCCGGTCGATGTCTCGCGGACGGTGGACGTCGCGGCCATCACGAACATCGGCGTCGACCACATCGAGCGGCACGGGACCGTGGACCGCTACCGTGACGCGAAGCTCCGGCTCATGACCCTCGTTCGCGAGGGCGGGGCAGCGATCGTCCCCGGGGGTCCCCTCGCAGCGCTCGCCCGCACCAAGACGTCGGAGCGGGTGCTCACCCACGGGGACGGGGGCGACTTCCGGTTGGCGGGCGCGTGGGCTCAGGCGCTCGAGGGCGGCGAGCCCGTGGGCCTGGTCGACACGTCGGCGCTGACGGTCCCCGGAGAATTCCAGCGGGGCAATCTCCTGGTCGCCCTGGCCGCAGCCCTGGAGCTCGGGGTCGACGCCGCGGACCTCCAGCGGGCCGTCCCCACCCTCACCGGGCTCCGCCACCGAATGGAGTCGCTTGGCGAGTTCATGGCCGGAGCGGTCCCCGTCGAGGTCATCGACAACGGCGTCTCGACAACTCCGGAGTCCACGCTCTCGGCCGTGGAGAGCGTCCGCAGGCCGGGCCGTGCGATCCTCATCGCAGGGGGCCAGGCCAAGCGCGGGGTCAGCCTCGGCCCGCTCGCAGAGGAGCTCGCCGCCCGCGCGGACTGGACCATGGTGCCCTTCGGCGCCGCGGCCGCCGACCTCACCCGGGCAGCCCGCGCGGCGGGGGCCAAGGTCGACGACGGACCAGAGTGCGCCTCGGCGGAGGAGGCCACCCGGCGTGCCATGGCCATCGCCGAGAGGGACGGGGTCCGAACGGTGCTCTTCTCCCCGGCCTGTGCGTCGTTCGATCGCTACGCGAACTTCCAGCAGCGGGCCCTGGCGTTCCGGGGAGTTCTCCCCGCAACGTCGCTCTCTCAGCGCTGAGCCGGGCCATGGGCCTGTCCCTCCCTGGACCGATCCGCCCCCCGGCGCCAACGATCTGACTCCTTCTATTGACCATGCCGCTGCCCACGCCTAAGACGGGTGAACAGCGGGCGTAGCCCGAACCTCGATGCTCTGTCAGCAGTGCCAAAAATCGACCGCGACCGTTCACATCGACGAGGTCCACACCTTCCTGGGCCCAGGTGAGACCGGGAACCAGGTGGAGCAGCATCACCTCTGCGAGACCTGCGCCCAGGCCATGGAACTCCCGGGCGGCGGGGTCCAGCAGAAGCCCATGGACGAGGTCTGGAAGCTCCTTCAGATGTCGGCGCTGAAGGGCAAGAAG
>CAZEFP010000119.1:0-8403 GCA_964511565.1 uncultured Planctomycetaceae bacterium | reverse complement strand
AGCCACTCGGCGGTCTTCTTCGGACCCCGGGAGTCGAACCACTCGGCAGGCTCCAGCCAATCACAGAAGCGCACGGCGTCCCCGTAGAGCCCCAGCGCATCGAGCACGAGGCTCAGGGAACAGGTGGGCGGGTGCTCCCGTGGAAACTGGTGGTGATCGTAGTTGTGAAGCGCAGGGTCGTGGCTGCCGCCCACATCCACCACGGCCACCCGCGGATCGCTGAGCTCCTCGGCGGTCGGTTCACGGCGCTCCACGGCGCACCCGTGGAGCGCCACCAGCACGCAGGCGGCCACGAGGTCGTCCTTGTGTGCGCCTCCTGGGTGAGTCACGATCAGCTTCAGGTCGCTCATGGGCGCACGATAGCAGCCAGCGCGCCCCCTGACCGCTCGCAGCGCCCTCCTTCAACGCACCCTCGGGTCAGGGCTCACCAGGCGGACCGGCGACAGCCAGGGGTGCTGCCTTCACCCCGAAGAGGGGGCGTCGCCACGCCCGACGGAAGCTCCGGAGACCTCGAGGGTGTGCTCGGTCGCCATGAACCTCTCGGCGAGCCGCGCCGGACCCCGGATGGCCAGGTGCAGCTCGGAGGAGAGGGACTCCAGCCGGAAGCCGCGCGCATCGAGCAGCGCGGACAGGCTCTCGCGCGTGTGGAACGCCAGGTGGCCGTTCCTCGGGCACGCGTACCACCAGGCGGCGCCGACCGCCTCGATTCCCTCGGGCTGCAGGAGGGTGCTCAGGAGGAGCACTCCCCCCTGCGCCACCAGCCCGCAGAGCGCGTCGAACAGCGCGCCCTGCTCCGGCACGTGCTCCACCACCTCGAAGGCGGTGACCAGCTCGTGGCGGGACCGCGGCAAGGGGGCCTGGGCGTGATAGGGGTCGTAGACCGAGCCGCGCCCGAGGCCCAAACGCCGCAGTTCCGCCACCATCCTCCCCTCCCCTGACCCGTAGTCCAGCAGCGACACCTCCGGCAGCGTTTCGCCCAGCACATTGGCCAGGTATGCCGCAAGCCGCAGGGGCCGCTCGGAGACGAAGGGCGGGTCTGCCAGGGCGTACTCCGCGTTGTAGATCCGCGCCTTGAAGTCCTCCCCCGTCCAGGAGTCGAAGTGACGGGTGAACATGAAGCCGCAGGAGCCGCATCGGCGGTAGGCCACCTCCTCGTCGCTCACGGGGAATTGCCGCTCACCCTCGAACCAGTCCGCGCCTGACTTGTTGAAGTCCACGCGGCCCGCGTCCGAGGTGGGGGCGCCGCAGAGGGAGCAGGCTGTGTCCTGGATCGTCATGCTCGCGGTCAATGGCGCAGGCTACCACGGGTCGATGGCTCGGCGTCCGGCGCCGCCACCTTGGCGCCGCACTCCGTCCATTGTGTGTCTGCTCCGTCGTGGAGGAAGACGTTTCCGTGTCGACCACCGTTCCCACCACGTAGCAGGTCAGATCACGTTCCGGCGGCGGAACGCGAGCAACCACCGCGGAAGAGGCTCCCAGGGCGGTTTCTTGGTCCGCGCGGATTTGATTTCGCACCCCGCATCCGGCGCATCCGGGCCCCGCGAAACACCCCGCACGTCTGGCGGCGCCGGCTCGCTGCCGCCGCCATGACGACGCCGCTCCCCTCGGGGAGCACTTCCAACCTCAACCGTGCTCGTCTGCTCCGATCCCCCGGACCGAGCCTTCACGATCCAAAGGAATCGTCATGCTCACGCAACTCGCTATCGCCCTCGCACCCGCCCTCGCCCCCGCGCCCATCGCCCCCGCCCAGGGCGCGCTTCCTGGAAACATCGTGGAGGTGGCACAAAGCAACGGGAACTTCTCGACGCTCGTCACCGCCCTGCAGGTCACCGGCCTCGACCAGGCTCTCGATGGCTCGCAGAGCTCGTCGCGTCTCACGGTCTTTGCGCCCACCGACGCGGCCTTCAACAACCTGCCGGCCGGAGCCCTCTCCAGCCTCATCGCGGACACCGAGGCGCTCAGCGAGATCCTGCTGTACCACGTCACCGGCGGAGGCTTGCTCGCCTCGAACGTGCTCGCCTCCCCGACCATCGACATGCTCAATGGCCAGCGGACCTCGATCTCGCTCCAGGGTGGCGCGCCCTTCATCGACCAGGCCCAGATCCAGATCACGGACATCGTCTGCGCCAACGGCGTCATTCACGTCATCGACGCGGTCTTGCTCCCCGCGGCCGATTCCCTGGTGACCACGGCCCTGGGCGCCCCGGACGCGGCCTACTTGACGGCCCTGCTGGGCTTCACGAGCCTGATCCCCACCCTGGAGAGCGGGACGTTCACGGTCTTCGCACCGACCAACTCGGCCTTCCAGCAGATCCCGCCCTCGGTCCTTCGGTCGCTGGTCACCACCACCGGAGTCCCCACCCTCGAGTCGATCCTGCTCGTCCACGTCGTCCCCGGTCGGCTCTTCGCCGATGACGTGATCGCCGCCGGACAGCTCACCACGGTGGGTGGCAAGGTCCTCCCCGTCACCGTTCAGAACGGCGCCGTGTTCGTGGACGGGGCGCGGGTGGTCTTCCCGGACGTCCAGACCGCCAACGGCAACATCCACTTCATCGACACGGTGCTCCAGCCCTGAGCGAGCCAGAGCTCCGGCCCCTGCGGCCAGCGAGCACCGGAGCGGCTGCGACCCCGTCGTGGCCGCTCCCGCCTCCTACCCGGGTCCGGTGACGGGGCCCAAATCACGGCGGGCCATGAATTCGGGAGGGCCCCCTGCGTACCCTGGGGACGTGAAGCGCCTCAACCTCCTGTCCTGCGGCTCATGCCACCGACAGCTCGACGTCACGGCCATGGCGATCGGCGATCAGGTCATGTGCGTCTGCGACGAGCTGCTGGTGGTGGGCCCACCCCGTCAGGTCACGGTGAGCGGGCTCGCCTGCGGTCACTGCGGCGGGACGATCGCCGAGGGAGACGAGAAGTGCAGCTACTGCCGCGCGGCCCTCTCGGCGGCGGACCGCCGCGAGACCACCCTCTGCCCCCTGTGCGCCACTCGGCTCCCCAACGACTCCCAGCACTGCAAGAGCTGCGGTGTGGAGCTGCGGGCCTCCGCCGTGCCCGCCCTGCCCAGGGAGGGCCAGTGCCCATCCTGTGAGGGCGCCCTTCGCGTCCACCTCTTGCCCGAGGCGGAGCTGGTGGAGTGCGACCCCGAGGAGGGATGCGGGGGGATCTGGGCCGACCGCAGCGCCTTCCAGCGGATCCAGCGCAACGCGCGGGCCGCCTCGGTCGAGGGCCGTTCGACGCCACCACGTCCCGTCGAGGAGACAGGCGGCGGCAGCGAAGCCTCCGCGAGGTCGAGGATGTACCTCCCATGCCTCACCTGCGGGGAGCTCATGCAGCGCCGACAGTTCCGGATCGCCGGCGCGGCATCGGGGATCGTCCTGGACGTTTGCCGTGATCACGGGATGTGGTTCGACCGGGACGAGCTCGAGCGGGCGCTGGCCTTCGTCGCCGCCCAGGCCGTGCGGCACACCGGCGAGGGCCCGGTCGACGCGACGCCTCTTCCGCGACGAAGCCCACGCAAGCCGCCCCCGGCGCACTGGCTGCGGCGGGGGAACGGCAAGGGCAACCTGTGGGGCTCCCTGTTCGAGACCCTCGCCGATCTTGGCGACGGATTCATGGGAAGAGACTGAGCCGGTCGCTCGCTTTGGCGGGTGTGGCCGGTCCTCGCTCCCCGCGACTGATAGGCTTCCACGCCAGCGGGGACCCCGGTGTCGCGCACCGCCGTCCTCGCCGTCCCGCTCGACCCGATCGAGCCCCTCCACTCCTCCACCCGAGCCAAGGACCGAGGTGTCCCTGACCTTCCACGAGCTCAAGCTCCATCCGGCCCTCGTGAAGGTCACGCAGGAGCTCGGATACCAGGCGCCCACCCGGATCCAGGCGCTCGCCATCCCGCCCCTGCTCGAGGGCCGCGATGTGATCGGCAAGTCCAAGACCGGGAGCGGCAAGACGGCGGCCTTCGTGCTGCCCCTGCTCCAGCGCACGGACCTAGGGCGCCGCGAGCTGCAGGGCCTCGTCCTCTGCCCCACACGGGAGCTGGCGGCGCAGGTGCGTCGGGAGATCCGCACCCTCGCGCGGGGCCTCCCCGGGTTGGTCACCGTCGAGCTGGTGGGCGGCCAACCGGCGCGCGGCCAGCGGGAGGCCCTCGGGCGCGGCGCCCACCTCGCCGTGGGCACGCCCGGGCGGGTCATGGACCTCATGGGCACCGGTGCCCTGGACACCACCGCGATGCGGATGCTGGTCCTGGACGAGGCGGACCGGATGCTCGACATGGGCTTCGGGCCCGACGTCGCCCGCGTGGTCCGCAGCCTGCCGGAGGACCGCCAGACGGCGCTGTTCTCCGCCACCCTCCCCGAGGAGATCGAGGCCATCAGCCGCGCGTACCAGGCCCACCCGGTCCGTGTCTCGGCAGCGACCGAGGACGGGCCCGGGCTCGCCATCGAGCAGTGGAAGGTCTTCACCCCGCCGGAGGAGCGCTTCGCCGCCCTGGTTCACGTCCTCGCCGAGACACCGCACGACGCCGCCATCGTCTTCTGCAACTACAAGACGAGCGTTCAGGAGGTCACGGAGCAGCTCCAGGCCGCCGACGTCAGCGCCGATCGACTGGACGGCGGACTGGACCAGTTCCATCGGGACCAGGTGCTCAGCCGCTTCCGCGCGGGGAGCGTGCGGTACCTGGTGGCCACCGACGTGGCCGGGCGCGGTCTCGACGTCCACGGGCTGGACCTCGTCGTGAACTACGAGCTCCCCCAGCAGCCCGAGGTCTATGTCCACCGGATCGGCAGGACCGGCCGCGCGGACGCCTCGGGCGTGGCCATCTCCCTCGCCATGGGACCCGAAGATGCCCGCGTCGGGAGCATCGAGGCGCTGACGGGCGGTTCATTGCGCGAGCGCCGCCTGGCGAGCTCGTCCACCTCCACCACGGGTCACCTACGCGCCATGGCCGGCCCCCCCGCCATGCGCTCGATCCTGATCTCGGGGGGACGCAAGGACAAGGTTCGACCCGGGGACATCGTCGGGGCGCTCACGGGTGAGGCCGGCGGCCTTGCAGGGGTGGACGTCGGAAAGATCGAGGTGCAGGACCGCCTCTCCTACGTGGCAGTTCGGCATGAGCTCGCGCCCGTCGCAGCGGAACGAATCAACGCCGGACGCATCAAGGGGAAGCGCTTCCGCGCCACCCTGGTCGGACGCTGACGCGGAGCCCGCCTCCTCGAGGGCGCGGCCCCGAGCCCGATGCCCCAGCCTGATACGGATCCGCGCCCGGCGTGAGAACCGAAGAAGGAGGGCCGCATTCCGGACACACCCATCCCTGGGCATCGCAGTAGCGTGCCCCCCGTCGCCTGCCAGCGACCGCACGCCAGATCACCTGGCGCCCTCACGGGACAACTGCCATCGAATACCGCCGAGAGATCGACGGACTGCGAGCCGTCGCGGTCCTGCCGGTGATCCTGTTTCACCTGGACGTGCCCTGGCTCAGGGGTGGTTTCCTCGGCGTGGATGTGTTCTTCGTGATCTCGGGGTTCCTGATCACATCGATCATCCAGTCCGACCTCAGGCAGGGCACCTTCTCCCTGCGGAGGTTCTGGTCACGTCGTGTTCGGCGCATCTTCCCCGCGCTGCTGGTGGTGTCGGCCTGCACGCTCTGGGCCTTCATGGTCCTTGGCTTCCTCCCGGAACAGCAAGCCGTCGGCACCCAGGCCCTCGCCGCGCTCTCCACGACGTCCAACCTCTACTTCTGGTGGACGGCGAGCGACTACTGGGGAGGAGCCGCCGAGTCCGCGCCCTTCCTTCACGCCTGGTCCCTGGCGGTCGAGGAGCAGTTCTACCTGCTCTTCCCGATCGCCGTGTGGCTGATCCACCGCGCACGGCCGGCCTGGGTCCTTCCGTTCATCGTCGCGGGCGGCCTCCTGAGCCTCATGGCGTACTGGTCGTGCCACGAGACCGCACCCGTCGCCACCTTCTACCTCGCGCCCTTCCGCGCCTGGGAGCTGGCGGCGGGCTGCGCGCTGGCGTGTACGCCCCCACGGCTCCTTCGACGGGTCGAGCACAGGGGGGCCCTGGCGGCGGCCGGCCTCGCCCTGATCCTGGGTTGCTTCGTCGCCTTCGAGGACCTGGGGGCGGGCCCGGTCCTCGCCACGTGCGGGACCCTCGCGGTGCTCGCGGCGGGTCGATCGGGACCGGCCAGGACGGTCCTCTGCGCCTCCCCCCTCGTCCACATCGGGCGGCTCTCCTACTCGCTCTACCTCTGGCACTGGCCGCTGATCGTGCTCGCCGGCGAGCTCGGCTTCGACTGGGTCGGCCCCTCGGACAAGGTTGCGCTGCTCGTGCTCATGGGGCTCCTGGCCTACGCCTCGTATCGCTGGGTCGAGACCCCCGCACGCAGGGCCGAGCGCGGTCCCTCGGTGATCCTCCTCGCCGCGGTGATCCCCGCGGCGGCGGCGGTCCTGATGGCCAGTCAGCTGAGGATCTACGACGCCTCGGCGTACGAGGAGGTGGAGTTCATCTCCTATTCTCCGCACCCCGCCTGGGCCCCCGCCACGGGCCCTCGCGTGCTCGGCGCCCGCATGTCCAACCCCGGCCATGGGCCCGACGCGCTCGACCGGGGCGGTATCCGGGTCGGCCCGCAATGGGGCCCCACCCGGATGGTGGTCATCGGCGACTCGCACGCTGAGATGTGGAGCGACGCCATCGCGTCCATCGCTCGCAGCGAGCGGATCCCCACCGCGTTCTTCTCCCAGGCCGGGGAGCCCTGGTGGACCGAAGGCTACGACCACAGCGCCTCGGAGGTCTTCCGCTGGCTAGAGCGCTACCGGCCAGAGGTCATCGTCGTCGCCCTGGCGTGGCGAACGATCGAGCCGGACGGGATGCGGCCCATCCTGGACCTGGCGCGGTCCATCGGCGCGCGGGTCCTGCTCGTGGAGGATCCGCCCTGGCTGCGCCCCTGTGGGAATCGGAGCGCGAGCCAGTGGATGGCGTCCCAGGGCATCGAGCCGCGGGACGCCGAAAGGAGCTACCTCAACTTCGACGAGGAGGGTCCCGATGGGCCTGGCCGCGCGCTGGTGCGCCAGCTCGCCGGGGAGAACGATCACGTGCGGCTTGTGAGGACGTTCGAGGCCTACGCCTCGCCGGAGGGGTTCCTGATCCTCGACGGGCGCACCCCCGTCTACCTCGATGACGACCACCTCTCCAGCCACGGGGCGGGCCTCGCCAGACCGCAGCTGCGTACCAGCGTCCTCCGCGCCCTCGCCCATCCTTGAGCCATCAAGGCGCCCCATCCGGGCGCCTCGCCCTGGGAAGGGGGCCGCAAGGTCCCCGCCGGACGTCTCCCGCCGGCGCCAACGCGCGCGCTAGACTGAGCCCCACAGGCCATGGACATCGGGAGCGCTCAACATCCACTGGACGTGCTCATCATCGGCGGCGGTGCCTCCGGGATGGTGGCGGGGATCCGTGCCGCGCGACTTGGCCGGAGGGCAGCCATCGTGGAGCGCTCCCCCTCGCCGGGGCGCAAGCTCCTTGCCTCTGGCGGTCAGCGCTGCAACCTCTCCAACACCCTGGAGACGGACGAGTTCATGGAGCGCGTCGGGAGGGACGGCCGCTTCATGGGGCCCGCCCTGGAGGGCCTGGGTGGCCCCAAGCTGCGGGAGTTCTTCCACGGCATCGGCGTCCAGACCGTCGTGCACGACGGCTTCAGGGTCTGGCCCGAGACCCGCAAGTCCTCCACCGTCCTGGCAGGCCTCGTGGGAGAGCTGGAGCCGCTCAACGTCCCAGTCCTCACAGGCTGTGAGGTCCTCGACACCTCCTTCGAGGACCGCGTCTTCAAGGCGACCCACGCCGACGGAGTCCTCCATTCGACCGAACTCATCATCGCCACCGGTGGCCTCGCCCTCCCGAAGTCCGGGGCGTCGGGGGGCGGCTACCGGTTCGCGGAGAAGTTCGGCCACAAGATCACCGCCCGTCATCCCGCGGGCGTCCCCGTGGTCACCGCGGAGGACTGGACAGCCCGCTGTACGGCTCACACCATCGGCAAGGCCCACCTCCAGGTGGCGATCAAGAAGCACGCCAAGGTCGCTCGCACGGGGGACCTGATCTTCACCAAGGGCGGCCTGCGGGGCCCCGTCGTCCTCGACATCTCACGGGAGCTGTCCCCCTTGCTGGAACGCTACGGCGAGGTGCCCCTGTGGCTGAACCTCTGCCGCGGCAAGGGCCAGGAGGATTGGCAGGAGACCTTCAAGGGCTGGCGGTCCGGGCCCCCGCGCACCCTGGGCGACGCCCTCGGCGAGCACCTCCCGCACGAGCTGGTGGAGGTGATGTGCGAGCTGAGCGGGGTGCCCATCGAGATCACCGTGCAGCAGCTCAAGGGTGAGCCCCGAGACACCCTGGCTCGCACCCTGGCCCGCACGCCCATCACCG
>CAZEFP010000118.1:0-8412 GCA_964511565.1 uncultured Planctomycetaceae bacterium | reverse complement strand
GACGATGAGGATCACCGTCGGCTGCTCGGAGAAGTCGGGCTCGGGGCGGCTGCAGTCCCCGAGGATCTCGAGGAGCTTCCCCCTCATCGCCGTCCGGACGTCCTCCTCACCCTTCAGCTCGCCGCGCTTGTGGAGCCTCGCCAGCTCGGCGGTGAGGTCCGAGGCGATGGAGCCGAGATCACTGGTGTAGAGCAGCTCCTCCAGCTCGTCGAGGAGCTGCTGGTCGATGGCGCGCCCTCCCCGGAAGAGGCCCGAGATCCCGTCCGAGATCGCGTCGCGGGTCTTGGAGAGCCGCTGCTTGAATCGATCGAGCAGGCCCATCTCAGCGCTCCTCCGCGGCCGCGCGGTTCTTGATCTTGTCGAGGATGCCGTTGATGAAGGCCCCCGAGTTCTGGGTCGAGAACCGCTTGCCGAGCTCGATGCCCTCGTTGATCGCCACCTTCGGGGGGATCTCGTCGCAGTGCAGGATCTCGAACGCCGCCATGCGGAGCACGTTGCGGTCGATCACGGCCATGCGGTCCACCTGCCAGTTCTGGGCCACGAACTGGATCTCCGCGTCCAGCTCGGGGGTCGCGTCGACCGTCCCCTCCACCAGCAGGCGCGCGTAGCGCGTGGTCTCGGCGTCGCCGCCCTCGGCCTGCTCCTGGAGGAAGCCGGTCAGGTCCTTCAGCTTCTCGGGGCCCAGGAGGTCGACCTGGTAGAGGAACTGGAGCGCGAGCTCTCTGGAGCGAGTGCGTTTCTTCAATGGTCTGAGCGAGAGGGGATCAGAAGCCGGCGGGACGTCGGTCGTCGGTCCCCGCGCTGGCTTCATCCAGCGCGGCGAGGGTCACGAGCGCGGCGCGCGCCACCTCGCGCCCCTTGTCCTCGGCGCCTCCCTCGTCAGCGGGGAGGGCCCGCGCCTTCGCCTGCTCGAGGGTCTGGCAGGTGAGGACGCCGAAGTGGATCGGAGTGTCCGTCTCGAGGGAGGCGAGCGTGATGCCCTGGGTGGCGCCCATGGCGACCCAGTGGTCGTGGGTGGTCTCCCCGGTGAGCACCAACCCGAAGCAGAGCACGGCGTCCACGTCGTCGCGGCGCGCGAGCCGCCGGGCCACGAGCGGGAGCTCGAAGGCGCCCGGGACCCAGACGACCCTTAGGCCGTCCTCCTCCATGCCCGCCGCGCGAAGCTCGGCCTCGGCCGAGCGCAGCATGGCGCCGGTGAGGTCCTCGTGGAATCGTGAGATCGCGACGCCGATACGCACGCCGGGGCGTTGAACCAGGTCGCGAGCAGCGCTCTTGGGATCGAGAGCCATCGTGAGGGGCGGGGTGGGGGAGAGAAAGAGCCGGGGGAGACGGGCGGAGAGTGTACGCGCGGGGGCCTCCGCTCGCACCTCGGCCCCCTGGTTGTCCGTTCGCGAGGCGGGACCCTCGGGGGTCACACGTCCCGGGGGCTCGCCAGCGCTGGCCGCGGCGGTTCCCCGCCGGTGCGGGGTCGCTTGCGGGCGAAGGAGCGCCGGCCCAGCCAGCCCAGGGTCAGGGCGAGGTCATCGATCACCGTGTAGGCGAGGGGCACCACCCAGAGCGTGAAGAAGGTGCAGATCGCGAGGCCGCCGGCGACGCAGGTGGAGAGCGCCCGGTAGTCGATGCCCTGGGGCGGGGCGTCGCCGAGCGCCATCGGGAGCAGGCCCACCACGGTGGTGAGCGCGGTCATGAGGATGGGGCGGACCCGCGCGCCGGCGCCCTCGATGACGGCGTCCTCGCGGCTGTAGCCCTCGTCGGTCCGGAGCCGGTGAATCTTGTCGATGAGGACGATGCCGTTGTTCACGACGACGCCGACCAGGATGATGATGCCGATCCAGCCGATGGAGTCCATCGGCGTGCCCGAGGCGAACAGCGTCCAGAACGCGCCGAGCACCGCGAAGGGGATCGTGGTCAGCACGCTGAGGGGGAGCAGCAGCGACTCGAACAGGATCCCCATGAGCAGGAAGACCAGCACGACCGAGAGGAGCATGGCGTTCTGCAGGTCCCGCATCTCCTGCATGCCCTGGACCACGACGCTCGTGTCCCGCCCGAGCTCGTACCCCCGCGGCAGGTCGAGCCCCTCCAGGGCAGCGTAGCCCGCGCGGACCAGCTCGGACTGGCGCGCGGGGTCCCCGAGTCGGGCGGTGATCGCCTCGCTGATCTGACCGTTCTTGCGCGAGATGCGCGAGGGGGCCGGCTCGAACCGGACATCGGTGAAGGTCGCCAGGGCGACCTCCCCCTGGCTCCCCCAGATCGACAGGTCTCGCAGGGTGTTCAGGCCTGCGGAGACCGTGTCGTCATATTCGATGATCATCGGGACCTCGCGGTCCTGCTCCTGGAAGCGGGGGAGCTGGGCGCCCCGCAGGGCCCAGGACACGTTCTGCAGCGCGGCGCTGGAGGACACCCCGTAGGAGAACGCGGTGTCGCCGTCCAGGTCGAGGAGGAGCTGGTCGGGGGCGTCCTCGCTGGTGACGGAGACGTCCTCCAGCCCCGGCACGCGCTCGAGCACGGCGATGGCCTCCGCCGAGAGCTCCCGCAGGCGATCGGGGTCGGGGCCGCGCAGCTCGAAGCTGACGAACTGCTTGGACGAGTCGCTCACGTCCGCCTTGTCGCGGAAGTACACGCGGTGCCCCGCCTCCCGCGGGAGCTCGCGACGGATCCGCGCCCGATAGAGGTCCAGCCGGTCGGGAGCGATGCGCTCGGGCCAGCGCATCTCCACCTCGCCGCCGCCCGGGTCGAAGCGGGCGATGATGTTCCGGAAGCCGAACTCCTCCTTGTAGCCCTCCACGAAGTCCTCGTAGCGCCCGATCTCGTCGCTGGCCTCGCCCAAGGTGAAGTTGTCCTCGAGGTCGACCCAGAAGGACAGCCGGCTGGTGTCCTCGTCCTCTCCGAACGCGGTGACCGTGGTGTTCCCCCAGGGGACGACGATGGAGAGGAGGGCGGCGAGGGAGAGCAGGCCCGCCTGCCAGCGGTGGGCGAGGGTCCAGGAGAGGAGGGAGCGGTTCAGAGCCTGGGCCCAGGCGACGATCGAGGTGCCGCCGGGCACGAAGCTCTCCGGACGCGCCGGGGGGCGCTGCCCGCTCCGCTGGAGCGCCGGGATCACGGCGAGCGCGAGGAGCAGGACCGCCGCGAGGGCCACGCCCGCGGGCACCGCGGCGCCCACGAGGGTGCCGCTCATCTGCTGGGGCGCGTCCAGGGCGACGAGGCGCTTCCCGGCGGCGACGGCCTCCGATGAGGCGGCGACCTGGACGTAGGCCAGGTAGCCGGCGCCAGCGGCCAGGGGCCAGCGAAGGGGGCTCGCCAGGATCCGAAGGGCCAGGCGCTCCGCGGCGTGCATGCCCCGCAGGGTCCAGTACCACAGGTACCGCGCGGCGCCGATGGCGAAGGCCACGAGGCGGGTGGGGAGCGCGGCGGCGGGGGCCAGGATGCTCCCCAGACGCTCGGCCCACGGGGGGCGGTCACCGAGGGTGCGGGCAGAGGCCGTCGGGATGAACACCAGGGCGATGAGCAGGCTGAACACCAGCGATGCGCAGAGGGGCACACCCATGGCCTGGAGCATGATGCTGATGCGCTGGCCGCCCATGAAGATCAGCGGGAGGAACAC
The DNA here is from genome assembly GCA_964511565.1 of uncultured Planctomycetaceae bacterium. Taxonomy (GTDB): domain Bacteria; phylum Planctomycetota; class UBA1135; order UBA1135; genus Saltatorellus. The sequence continues at coordinate 4,811 of CAZEFP010000118.1, read as the reverse complement.
CACCACCGACGTCATCGTCGCGAGCCCGACGGCCAGGCCGACGTCGCGGGCGCCGAGGACGGCAGCGGCGCGCGGCGACTGCCCCAGGTCGCGCTGGCGGGCGACGCTCTCGATGACCACCACGGCGTTGTCCACGAGCATCCCGATCCCGAGGGTCAGGCCGGTCATGGTCAGCACGTTGAACGACCCGCCCCGAGCGGCCTCGAAGGCGATGGCGAGGAGGGCGGACACCGGGATGCAGAGCGCCACGCACAGGGTCATGCGCGCCCTGCGCAGGAACATGAACAGCACGAGAATGGCGAGCCCGCCCCCCTGGACCGCCGTGCTCTCCAGGCGCTCGATGGAGCTCTCGATGAAGTCCGCCTGGTTGAAGAAGACGGTGGTGGAGATCTTCCCGGCGACCCGCGGGTCCTCCTGGATCTCGGCCATCTTCGCCTCGAGGGCGCGGCCGACCTCGACGACGTTGGCGTTGCCCTCCTTCTGCACGAGGCCGTAGTAGGCGTAGCCACCGTCGATGCGGGTGATCTGGTCGCGGACCGAGTTGACGCGCTCGACGGTCGCGATGTCCTTGACGCGCAGGCCCGGGCGCACGGGGTAGTCGCGGATGTCGTCGAGGTCCTTGAAGCGCATGTCGGAGCGCAGGAGGAACTCCTTGCCGCCCTCGCTGACCTCACCGAGGGGCTCGGCGAAGTTGTCCGCCGCGAGGCCCTGCACCAGCGCCGAGAGGTCGAGGCGCGCCGCGGCGACCTTGTCCTCGTCGAGGAAGATCCGGATGGAGTCGTCCAGGAGCCCGAAGATGCTGACGCGGCTCACGCCGTCCACCGCCTCGAGGCCCTTCTGGACGTACTTGTCCACCAGCACCGCCGCGTTGTCCGAGCGGTCGTCCGCGACCGCGGCGAACCACATGATCGGCAGGTCGCCGTCGTCGCTGGCCCAGATCCACACCTGCTCCACGGTGTCCGGGAGGTCCGGCCGGGCGCGCTCGATCCGGTCGCGGAGCTCGGCCTTGGCGAGCTCGGTCTCCGCCTCGCCGTTGAACTTGACCCTGAAGCGGACCTGGTCGTTGGAGGAGCTTGAGGAGATCTCGTCGATGCCCGGGAGCGTCCGGAACTGTTCCTCGAGCACCCGCGCGACCTTGTCGACGTTCTCCTGCGCGTTGGCGCCGGGGTTGGGGACGAAGATCGTGAACCGGGTCCCCGAGAGCCCTCCAGGGAGGAACTGCAGGGGGATCCGCCCGTAGGCGATGACGCCCATGAGCACCAGCGTCACGAAGAGCACGCCCATGGCGATGGGGCGGGACACCGTGAGACCGAAGAAGCCTCTCTGCTCGGGTTGGTTCATGGCCTTCCGTCCTGGCGATCAGGTCGCCGCAGTCGCGTCCCCGGCGCGGTCACGGATGAGCAGGCGGTACATGACCGGGATGACGAACAGCGTCAGCAAGGTCGAGCTGAGCAGGCCGCCGATGACCGCGATGGCCATGGGCGCGCGGAGCTCGGCGCCTGCGCTCCCGATGAAGCGCTCGAGGCCGGGCAGGCCGACGAGCCAGCCGGTGAGGGGCACGAGGCCCAGCACCGTGGTCGCGGTGGTCATGAGGATGGGTCGCAGCCGCGCGCGGCCCGCCTCGAGGATCGCGTCCGCCACGGCCATGCCCTCGGCGCGCTTCTGGTTGATGCGGTCCACGAGCACGATGGCGTTGTTCACCACGATGCCAGCCAGCAGGATCAACCCGATGAAGACGACCACCGACAGGGGCACGGAGAGGGCCTCCAGCAGCAGCACGGCGCCCACGCCCGCCAGGGGGACGCTCAGGAGGATGACGAACGGCTGGACCAGGGACTCGAACTGGCAGGCCATGACCACGTAGACGAGGAAGATCGCCAGGAGCAGGGCGAAGCCGAGGCTCCGGGTGCCCTCGTCGAGCTCTCGCTTCTGCCCGCCGAGGCCGATCGAGACCTCGCGCGGGGGCGTCAACCCGTTGAGGGCCGCTTCGACCCGGTCGTTGAGGCCGCCCACGTCATCGCCAGTGCTCGCGGCGGTGACGACCACCGCGCGCTGGCCGCCGATGCGGCGGATCTCGGCGGGGCCCTGGGTGCGCTCGATGGAAGCCACCGCGGAGAGCGGGACCGGCTCGGACGCCGTGGGGTTCACGATGAGCTCCGAGACGTCTTCGAGGGAGGCGAGGATGCGCTCATCGCCGCGGACTCGCACGTCGATGCGGTCGTCCCCCTCGATGAAGCGGGTCGAGACCGACCCCAGCACCTGGTCCCGGACGAACCCCGAGACCTGGGCGAGGTCCAGGTCGTAGGCGAGGGTCTTGTCCCGGTCGAAGGTCACCAGGGCCTCGGGGTAGCCGGGCCGGACCGTCGTGCGGACGTCGGTGAGGCCAGGGATCCCCTGCAGGCGCGCCGCCACCTCGTTGGCGGCCACCTCCAGGTCGCCGAGGTCCCATCCCTTGACCTCCACGGCAACCGGGGCGTCGAGGGCGAAGGGGGTCGGGCGGCGCACGTCCACGACCTCCATCTCGGGCTCGGCGCTGACCATCCTCCGGACGCGGGAGATGACGCGCTCCTCGTCCGCTGGGCCCAGGCCGGGCTGGAGGCGGACGGTCAGGCGCGCCGTGTGTTCCCCCTCGATCTCCCGGGTCAGGGTGTCGGCCTCCACGCCGACGGTGAGGGAGGTGACCTTGACGGGGGCGAGGTCGCGGACCTGCTCCTCGAGCCGCGAGTACACGCCCTCCGAGTCCTCGATGGGGGTGCCGACGGGCAGGGAGAGGAAGGCGGTGAACTCGGACTGGTGGACCTCAGGTAGGAGCTCGAGGCCGAGGGCCTTGGCGCGGTCCGTGGCGAACCATCCGAGGGCGCCGGTGCCCACGAGCACCAGGAGCGGCGCTGCGAGGGCGGCCTTGAGCATCCTGGGGTAGGCGCCTGCGACGGCGCGCCAGGCGATGTCGAAGGTGAAGCGGATCGGAAAGGTCACCACGAAGAGCACCGCTCCGAGCGCGATCCCCAGGGCGCGAAGGGCGCGCAAGGAGGCGTACGACACCATCAACACGACGCCGCTCAGGAGGCCCACGAGGCGCTCGCCGATCGCTGCCCCGGGTCTCGCGGGGAAGAAGTCGCGCAGGGTGCCGGGCCCGCGGCGCCGGTCCTCCTCGGTGAGCTCGACCTCGACGCCCGCCAGGGCCTTGCGTGACGCGAGCATCGGGATGAACAGCAGCGCGACCAGGAGGGAGACCAGGAGGGCGGACACGACGGTCACGGCCTGGTCCCCGAAGATCTGCCCGGCGATGCCGCTCACGAAGACGATGGGGGCGAAGACCGAGACCGTGGTGAGGGTGGAGGCCGTGATGGCCCCCGCGACCTCCGTGACCCCACGCACCGCCGCGTGGGAGAGGCGGTCGCCCTCCTCCCTGCAGCGGGCGATGGACTCGATCACGACGATGGCGTTGTCCACGAGCATCCCCACGCCGAGGGCGAGCCCGCCCAGGGACATGATGTTCAGGGAAACGTCGAGCAGGAACATCGGCGCGAAGGTGACCAGCACGGAGATCGGGATCGCCAGGGCGATGATCAGCGTCTGGGTGAGCTTCCGGAGGAACAGCCACATCACGATCACGGCGAAGAGCGCTCCGAGGATCGCCGACTGCTTGACCTCGTCGACCGCGTCCGCGATGAAGGTGGATTGGTCGGAGAGCAGCTCGATGGTGGCCTCGTCGCGGAGGTTCCAGCCCACGAAGTCGAGCTTGCTCCGGTCGAACCACGCGATGTCCTCGACGCGCCTGTCGGCGTTGCGCGCGGCGACCTCGGCCTGCTCCTCCGAGCCGAGCACGGCCTCGCGGACCCGCCGCGAGACCTCGACGATGTTGGCCCCCGCCTCCCGGTAGATGGCCACCTCGACGGCCTCTCGGCCGTTCAGCTGGGTGACGACCTCTCGCTCGGCGTGGGTGCGGTCCACCGTGGCGATGTCGCGGACGCGGACCACCGCGTTGCCGACGCGGGCGACGGCGAGGTCGCGGATCTCCTCGACGTCCTGGAACTCGTTGAGGGTCCGGACGAGGTAGACCGTGGACCCCTCTCGGATCTGACCGCCCGAGGCGTTGAGGTTCTCCTGGGCGAGCCGCTGGCCGATCAAGGCCGGATCCAGGTCCAGGGCGGCCATCCGGAACGGGTCGACCCGGACCCGAATCTCCTCCTCCATGCCTCCGCGGACCTGGACGGCGGCGACCCCGCGGATGCCCTCGAGGTCGCGCTTGATCCTGTTCTCCGCCAGCCAGCGCAGTCGGATCAGCGTCTCCTCGTCGGAGCCCACGCGGCCCTCGGGCGGCGCGACGCCGAAGCGGAGGATCGGGTCGAGGTTCGGGTCGTAGCGCAGGATCAGCGGCTTGTCCGCCTCGGCCGGGAGGAACACCCCGTTGGACAAGCATTTCTTGATCGTATCGACGCATCTGTCCGCCGCCATACATTTCCAACACTCGCTAAAAAGACAGCTCTTCGATTCGCTACGCTTGGTGGGAATGCAGGCTCTATTGGTGCAGCCGGCCTCGGTCGACTCACGTGGAAACAACAGAACTCTCACACGCACGCCTAGACGCCCTCATCATCTCACGGAAAGATTTCCTGAATGCCGTTCGACTGCAAGCATATTCGTAACTTTTCAATTGTTGCTCACATTGATCACGGCAAAAGTACACTGGCTGACCGGTTGCTGGAAAGCACTGCCACGGTTGAAAAACGTCAACTCAAAACACAACTGCTTGACGACATGGAGCTTGAACGGCAGCGGGGCATTACGATCAAGGCTCGTGCCGTTCG
>CAZEFP010000117.1:0-8413 GCA_964511565.1 uncultured Planctomycetaceae bacterium | reverse complement strand
GCGCCCCGCTGATGACCGCGGCCTTCAGGAAGACGAACCCGAAGCGCCCGGTCTTGAGCATGGCCGCCGCCACCGGGTTCACCTCGACCCCGCCGGCCTGGAGGTGCACGATCGTGAAGAAGCTGTCCCCCACGTTCATGGCGGCCACCCAGAGGATCCACAGGAAGACCCAGGCCGAGTAGCTGTCCACGAAGGACCCCTCCCGTTCCCCCGCGCGCTGCGCGCCACGGCGGCGACCGCCCGAGACCGAGTAGATCGAGAGGCGCGGGGTCGGCGCCTTCCTGCGGTCGGTGCGCGTCTCCACGAAGGCTCGATCCGTCAGAGGCGGATTGAACGGGTTCGATTGCGTCGCTGAGGAGATGGGGCCCATCGGAGGAGTGATCGGCCTGGGGCCGCCCTCCGGCTCAACGGGTCCCCGCCGGATCCAGGTGACTACCCCGGATCGAGACACGCGGCGCGCAGGTGATCGAGGACCACGGTGGCGTAGGCCCCTGGTGGGAGCCCGAAGGTGAGGCGTACGACCCCCGGGTCCCCTCCGTCGCCGGAGACCGCCAGGGAGGACTCGGAGACCTCCACCCGCAGGTCCCTGCGACTCCCCCGCGGTGAGAGCCCGCCGGGCTGCTCGGGGTGATCCGCCCCGAGCCCCTCGGCCGCGAGGACCGCCCGCTCGATCTTTCCGGGCTCCCCCTCGGCGAGGCGCAGCGACGGGGCCCAGATGGGTCCGGTGGGTAGGGCGCCCGGGGGAGCGGGCCGCTCCTCGCAGGCGTGTCCGTGGCGACCATCCTCGCGGAGAACGAGGTCTCCAGGGAGGACCGTGGCGGAGGTCCCCTCCTCCACCCGACGATCGAGCACCCGGTTGAAGACCCACGCCTGGAGGACGGCGAGGTGGAAGGCGCGGGAGCTCCGCGGGACCGCGCCGATGAGGTCGGAGACCTCAGCCGACCGGCGGCGAGCGAGCTGCTTGGCCACGGGGACGAGGTCCAGCGGCAGGTGCGGGCAGAGCTCGTCCGCCCGTCGGCGCTCGCCGCTCGTGCCCGCCACCGCGCGCCGGACCAGCTCCAGCGAGGGCTCGAGCTGCGCGGGTCGACCCGCGCGCCCGAGGGCCTCGAGGTAGGCCTCCGGTGGCCCGAAGACGAGGCTGCGAGCCACGCCCAGCCCCGCGCCGTCGGCGCCGAACCGCTGCTCCCCGTACCGGTTGGCGACCCCCTCGCTCCGGAGCTGCTCCAGTCCGGCCTCGAGGCGAGCGACGAGCGGCGCGGCCACGCCGCGCAGGACCAGCTCGAAGCGATTGCCGAGCAGCTCACCGGGTCGCAGCTTGCGCCGGTGCCGGCGCGGGTGGGTCACCCGTATGCCGTCGATCTCGAGCGCGAGGAGCCGGGCGAGGTCCACGTGCTCCACCGACATGCGCTGGCGGGTGATCGCCACGGCGTCCTTGCGGCCCGCGAAGCTCACGTCGGCGCCCCGCTTGCCGAGGGCCTTGGCGATGCGCCGCGCCGCAGCGGGGGTCGACACGTCCCGCTTCTCCACCGTGAACCACACGTGCGTCCCGTCCGCCTCCTCGGCTTCGGGCTCCGCCACGAGCTCCTCGACGATGAAGTCCTCGGGGCGCTCGCGGTACCTGAAGGGAGCGCCCTCCGGGCTCGGCGTGGCGCTCAGGCGAGCACCCCGCGCGCCACCTTCGGCCCGTCCGCGGGGCCGATCAGGCGCTGATCCAGCCCCTGGAACGGGAAGCGCATCCGCTCGGCGTCGAAGCCGAGCAGATGCAGGACGGTGGCCTGGAGGTCGCGCACGGAGACCCCGTCCTCGTGGACCGCGGCCCCGAGGTCGTCGGTGGTGCCGTGGACGTGGCCGGCCTTCACGCCGCCGCCGGCCATCCAGATGGAGAAGGCGTCGGGCTGGTGGTCACGGCCGAGGAACTTGGAGCCTCCCCGGGCCTCGAGCATGGGCGTGCGGCCGAACTCCCCGCCCCACACCACGAGGGTGTCTTCCAGGAGCCCCGTGCGCTTGAGGTCCGCCATCAGCGCCGCGATGGGCCGGTCCACGTCCTTGCACTTGGCGGGGAACTGGGTGACGAGGTCGTCCCCCGGACCGGTGCCGTGGATGTCCCAGCCCCAGTCGAAGAGCTGAACGAAGCGCACGCCCGCGGTGAGCAGGTTGCGGGCCAGGAGGCAGTTGCTGGCGAAGGACCCATCACCAGGCTTCGCGCCGTACCGCGTGAGGGTGTCCTCGGACTCGCGGGAGAGATCCGTCACCTCGGGGACCTCCATCTGCATGCGGTAGGCGAGCTCGTACTGGGCGACCCGCGCCAGGGTCTCGTCGTCCCCGTGGCGATCGTGGTCGAGCTCGTTGAGCCGGCGCAGCGCGTCCAGCATCCGTCGGCGCGAGGTGCGGGCCAGCCCCTTGGGGTCGCTCACGTAGAGCACCGGGTCCCCCTTCGAGCGCAGCCGGACGCCCTGGTACTCCGACGGAAGGAAGCCGCTGGACCAGAGGGCCTTGCCGCCGGTGGGGTCGCTCCCGCCCGAGCCCAGGACCACGAAGCCCGGGAGGTTCTGGTTGATCGAGCCGAGACCCCAGGTCACCCACGCCCCCACGGAGGGCTTCCCGTTGACCGCGTTCCCCGTGTACATGAGGAGGTCCGCGGGTGCGTGGTTGAACTGGTCGGTGTGCATGGACCGCACCACGCAAACGTCCGCCGCGTACTCACGGAACCCGGGCAGGAGGGTCGACACCTCGATGCCGAGGGGATCGACGGTGGACGTGGGGTGCGGCGACGCCAGCAGCTTGGGGTGCCCCTTGATGAAGGCCAGGCGCTTGCCCTCGAAGAGCGCCTCCGGGCACGGGGTCCCGTCGAGCTCCTGCAGCTTGGGCTTGAAGTCGAAGGTGTCGTGCTGCGGCGGGGCACCCGCCATGGAGAGGTACAGCACCCGCTTGGCCCGCGCGGGCAAGGGCGGCGACTTGGGCGCGAGCGGCGCGGGCCGCTGTCCGTCCTGACCGAGGGCGGCCGCCCCCTCCATGGCGCCGAGGGCGATCGCGCCGAGGCCGACGCCCCGCTGGAGGAACGTGCGGCGCGTGCTGGTGAGGGCGTCATCCTGGGTGGGGTCCATCGCTCACTCCTTGGTCAGGAAGCTGTCCATGTTGAGCACCGTACTCGCGGCCACGGTCCACGCCGCGACGTCCACGGGGTCCACCGCGGTGAGCGCCTCGGCCTCCTCGGGGTCGAGCCCGGTCGCCCAGGCTGCCGCCGCGCCGGCGAATTCACCGGCAGCCTCTGGGTCCGCGGCAAAGGCCGCGCGGGCGTCGTCCAGGAGAGCCTGCAGCACATCGAGCTGCTCCGCGCCAGCGGGGCGCTGGAGCGCGTGGTAGAGCAGCTCCTCGAGGAGCGCCCGCGAGAGCCCGTCGGGCCCCTCCCCGACCTCACGGCCAGGCTCCAGGCTCCACCTCGCGCCGGTGGTGGCCCGGTGGGCGTAGCGGGCGCCGAGCACGCGGGCGGGCTCCAGGAACGCGGGGTCGTTCAGGGTGACGAACGCCTGCAGCGGCGTGTTCGTGGGCGTCCGGCACACGGTGCACGCCTCGCGGCTTGGCGCGTCGAAGGTCGCGAGCATCGGGTACGGGATCGTCCTCCGCATGAAGACGTAGACCCCGCGGCGATACCGATCCTCCCCCATGCTCTCACGCCAGTTCCGCTGCCCGTTGAAGGCCGCCTGCCAGAGGCCCTCGGGCTGGGGCGGGTACACGGACGGGCCGAAGCGCTTGTCGGAGAGCAGCCCAGCCGCCTGCAGGGTCACGTCCCGGACCATCTCCGCCTCGAGCCGCTGGCGCGGGTAGCGGGAGAGCCAGACCCCGTCGGGGTCGGCCTCGAGGGTCTCGGGCCGGACCGCGGAGGCCTGCCGGTAGGCCCGGCTGGTGACGATCGTCTTCAGGAGCGCCTTCTGGTCCCAGCCGCCGTCGCGGAACTCCACCGCCAGCCAGTCCAAGAGCTCCGGGTGGGTGGGCGTGGCGCCCTGGGAGCCGAAGTCACCCTCCGTGGCCACGAGGCCACGGCCGAACAGCCGCGCCCAGAGGCGGTTCACCGCCACCCGGGCGGTGAGGGGGTTCTCGTCGCTCACCAGCCAGCGGGCGAAGGCCAGCCGATCCACCGGCGCCTCGGGGTCCAGGGCGCCGAAGGCCGCCGGGATCGCGGCGTGCACCTGCTCGCCGCGCTGCAGGAAGTTCCCGCGGACCATCACGTGGGTGTCGCGCCGCCGGTCGGCGGGGAGCTCCTCCATCACCGGCGTGGTGACGACGTCGAGGTCGGCCAGCTGCCCGGCCACCCGCGCGCGCTGCTGGCGGACCCCGTCGAGGAGCGGGTCGCGCTCCCGGAGGAAGGCCACGAGCTTGGCCTCGTCCCCGGGCTCCGCGGCCACGGGCTCGCCCCCCATGGCCTGGCCGCGGCGGGCCAGGGGCCCGCGGACGTCGGCGGGGATCGCCAGGGGGACGCGAGGGCCGCGGCCGACCCCGAGGCGCAGGTCCCCGATCGTGTGGTCCGAGCCCCACTCCTGGGCGACCGTCACGCGCAGCCGGAGGCCGCCGTCCGGGTCCGACGCCTGGGCAGGGAGCTGGAAGATGGCCGCGTGGTCCACGCCCTGCCGAGGCCCGATGGCCCATCCGGTCTTGGGATCGAGGTCCAGCGCCGCGGCGACCCCGAAGCTCGCCTGCTCGAAGCTGGCGGAGCCCGGGCGGACGAGGAGCGGGATGGCCCCTCCCTCGCCGAAGCGCGCCTCGGCCACGGGGTTGGGCGCGGGCCACGGCGCGGTGCGCAGCACGGGCTCGCCCGCCCCGTCGAGCAGCACCACCTCGAAGCCCTCGAGCCGGAGCTCCAGGTCCCCGTCGGTGCGGCTCCAGACCCGGAGGCCGTGGATCGGCGCCGGCGCGGCCAGCGTCACCTCCCACCAGGGGTCGCGCTCGGTGGCCGTGTGGGTCACCGAGCCGTCCTCGTAGACGCCGCTGGTGTTGCCGTCCACCGCGAGCTGGGCCGGGCCGTTGAAGCCCGTGGAGGACTGGTTCGCGCGGCCTCCGAGGGCGAGGTTGTTCCCGTCGGCGTCGAGCACCTCGACCTCCGCGAGGGAGAGGATGCGGCCCGGACCGGAGAGCTCGATGCGGACCGCCGCCGCCACCGGCGCGGGCCCGGCCGTCTCGCGGGCGACGCGCAGGTCCGTCACCACGAAGTTGCCGTTGCCGGGGCTCTCCCCGGGCCCGCCGCCGGGGAGCGACGGTGAAGCCAGCGCCGTGAGGCGCAGGCCCAACGGACCGGCGCCGGCGGGCGGGGTCGCGTCGACCTCGAAGACGTCCACGCGGGTGCCCTCACCCGGCTCATCCTCGACCCTGTGCTGCTCGGCCGCTCCCCAGAAGCGCTCGGCCTCCAGCATGCGGGCGACGCCCGCGTCCACGTCCACGTCGGCCGAGGCGATCTGGTGGTCGATGCGCGCGAGCTCGGCGTCGAGGCGCGCCTTCTCGCCCGCCTGCTCGGGGGTCGGCGTGGCGAGGCGCGGGCGGTCGTCGCCGCGGTCCGTGTCCGCGGTCTGGTTGAAGATGTCGAAGAGCTCGTAGTACTCCTCGTGGCTCACGGGGTCGTACTTGTGGCTGTGGCACTCGGCGCAGCCCGCGGTGACGCCCATCCAGACCTCCATGGTCGTGTTGACCCGGTCCTTCACGGCGAGCACGCGGAACTCCTCGTCGTCGGTGCCCCCCTCGGTGTTCGTCATCGTGTTCCGGTGGAACGCGGTGGCGAGGCGAGTCTCCATGGTCGCGTCCGGGAGCAGGTCGCCCGCCAGCTGCTGCACCGTGAACTCGTCGAAGGGGAGGTTCCGGTCGTAGGCGTCGATCACCCAGTCCCGGTAGCGCCAGATCGTGCGCAGGGGGTCCGAGCCGTGGCCCGTGCTGTCCGCGTAGCGCGCGAGGTCCAGCCAGACCGCTGCCCACCGCTCGGCGTAGGCCGGCGAGGCCAGGAGCGCGTCCACCGCCTCCTCCAGCTTGTCCGGGTCCTCCGAGGCCGCGAAGGCCTCCGCGAACTGGGGCGTGGGCGCGAGCCCGGTGAGGTCGAGGCTCAGGCGCCGGATGAGCTGGCGGTCGTCGGCGGGCGGAGAGAGGTCGAGGCCGTGCGCGTCGAGGGCCTCGCGGACGAAGGCGTCCACGGGGTGTTCGTCGGTAACCGGACCTCCCGGGAGCGCGGGGCGCTCCGGCGGGGTGAAGCTCCAGTGGGAGGCGTAATCGCCGCCGCCCTCGATCCAACGGCGCAGCAGCTCACGCTCGCCCTCGTCGAGGGGCGCACCCGCGTCCTCCGGCGGCATGGGGTCCAGGTCGTCATTGATCCGGACCCACAGCTCGGAGGCGTCCAGGTCGCCGGGGACCACCGCCGCGAAGCCGTCTCGGTCCCGATGGGCCTCGGCCTCGAGGTCGAGCCGCAAGCCAGCCTCGCGGGTCTCCTCGTCGTTGCCGTGGCAGGGGAAGCAACGCCGCGCGAGGAGCGGCCGGACGTCCCGCGCGAAGTCGACCCCGCTGCGCCCTGCGTCGGACGCGGGGCTCGCGACGGCGAGGGAGGCGACGAGGGGGAGCAGCAGCACCCCCTGAAGCTACCGCTTCGGGGCGGAGATGACCTCCCTGTAGACCTCGATGGTCTCATCCACCATGCGGTCGAGGCCAAAGCGGGTCAGCACCCGCTCATGGCCTGCGTCCCCGAGCCGCGCCCGGAGGGTCGCGTCCCGGGCGAGCTCGAGCATCCCGCGAGCGAGGGCTTCTGGATCATCGGGGGGCACCAGGCGCCCGGTCTCCCCGTCCACCACCACCTCGGGGATGGCCGAGACATGGGTGGAGAGCACGGGCGTCGAGGCGGCCATGGCCTCCAGGAAGACGAGCCCCAGGCCTTCCCACCGAGACGCCATGCAGAACACATCGCTGGCTGCCATCAGCGCCGGCACGTCGCGGCGGATCCCCGTGAAGACCGCGGCGCCGGAGCCGTCGGCCCCCGATAGCCCCAGGCGGCGGGCCTCCGCCTCGGCGCGTTCTCGGCCGTCCCCGAACGGATCGTCCCCCACCAGCAGCAGCCGGAGGCGGGGGTCCTCCTCACGCGCCAGGGCGAGCGCCTGCAGGAGCACCTCGTGGGCCTTCTGGGGCGCGAAGCGCGCCACGCAGATGAAGACGACGTCCTCGGCCGAGAGTCCGAGGGGGGCCCGGACCCCCTCGCGGTCGGTCTCCTGAGCGGCCCTCTCGAAGGGCGCGGGGTCGAGGCCGTAGTAGACCCTCGACTGGGCGGTGGCCGGCACCCGTCCGTGGGTCGCGATGAAGCGCCCCACATGATCGGAGAGGACCACGGTGCGCGCCGGGATCCGGCCGAGCCACCCGTGGACGAGGCTGACGAGCGGACGCCGCAGCACCTGCTCGTCGTTGTGCTTGCCGCTCACCAGTTTCCTGCGCGCGCCGAACAGCAGGGCCGCGAGGGCGGTGAATGCGTCCGCCTTCAGGAGGTGGGAGTGGACGAGGTCACACCAGGCGAGGTCCGCCCGGAGTCGGAACGGGAAGAACGGACCGGCGGCCGCGCGCTCCACGGCCCCAGCCCCCGCCTCCAGGAAGTCTCCACGCAGCGTCCCTTGGCCCTTCAAGAAGCGCACGCGCACCTGGTGACCGCGCTCCACCTGCCCGCGCACCTGCTTGAGGACGTGCATCTCGGCGCCGCCCACGTCGAGCGTGGTGAGGACGTGGAGGATCTTCACCTCGACCCCGACGCCTCCAGCGCCTCGCGGTAGACCTCGTCGAGCTGCTCGACCATCGAGTCGACGCTGAAGCGCTGCTCGAGAATGGCCCTGCCCGCCTGCCCCATCGACTCCCGGCGGCCGCGCCCGGCGAGCACCGCTCGACGAAGGGCCCCCGCCAGCGCGGGCGCGGAGATGGAGGCCGCCAGGTACCCGTTCACGCCGTCGTCGATGAGATCCCGCGCTCCATCCACCGGGGTCGCGACCACGAGCCGGGACGCGGCCATGGCCTCGAGCACCACGTACGGCATCCCCTCCCACCGCGACGGAAGGAGCAGGAAGTCGGCCGCCGCCAGGATGGACGGGACGTCGTCCCGGGCGCCGGTGAAGGCGACGCGACGGTCGACCCCGAGCCGCTCCGCGAGCTCGGTGAGGGGGCCCTGATCACCGGGCCCCACGAAGAGCAGCTGGAGCCCCTCGAGCCCTTCGGCGCCGATGGCCTCCAGGGCGAGGTCCTGACCCTTCGCCGAGTAGAGCAGCCCCACGACCGCCGCGACCGGACGCTCCGGATCGAGCCCGAGCGCCTCGAGGTCGGCGGGCGCCGCCCCCTGGACCCGGGCGGGGTCGATTCCGTTGGGCACGGTCCGCACCCGGGCGACGTCCACGATCCCAGAGTTCTCGATGGTGTG
>CAZEFP010000116.1:0-8413 GCA_964511565.1 uncultured Planctomycetaceae bacterium | reverse complement strand
CCGACCGTCGCTCTCTCGCCTGGACTCCTGGGTGGCGATCCTTACCCGGGCCTCTCGACCCAGGAGTTCCTCCGGCTCGACGTCCATGGACACCGTGACGTCGAAGCCGAGGGCGGCCAGCACCATGCGGACACGCCGCAGCCCGCGCTCGGTGAAGTTCAGCCAGTCGAGCACGGCCGTTCGCCCCGCCAGGTCACCGTCCACCAGCTCCATCCGGAGCATCCACGCGGCGCGGCCGCCCGACGCCTCCACCGGTCGTACCTCGCCGACCCTCATGCGGTACTCGCCGTCCTCCACGACGACGAAGTCGTCCACATCCGTTCCTTCACAAGCCTCGATCCGCATCGCACAAGCTCCTTTCTCGGGGGTCCTCGGGGAGGCCCTTCGCCCACCCTCAGGGACCGAGACGATCGCCTCCCGCGGAGGTTGCGGGCTGCCTCAACCGGCGCCGGCTTCGAGCGCGCGCGCCACGCGATACGTCCCGGCGTAAGCGGACACCGAGGCCTCCACCGGGTCCGCGTAACCGCCGCCCAGGGTCAACGCCACCGGGAGCCCCTCGCCACGGAAGCGCGCGAGCGCCCGGCGGTCGCGCTCCTCCACCCCTCGCTCGCTGAGCGCCATCCGACCGAGGCGATCCACCGCCAGCACGTCGACCCCGCCCTGGTAGAGCACCAGCTCCGGGCGGGAGCGCTCCATGGCCTCGTCGAGGGCGCCGTCGAGGGCCGCGAGGTAGGCTTCGTCGCCGGTATCGTCCGGGAGCGGGACGTCCAGGTCGCTCCGCTGCTTGCGGCTGGGGAAGTTGCGCTCCCCGTGGATCGAGCAGGTGAAGACCCGCGGGTCGTCCTCGAAGATCGACGCGGTGCCATCCCCCTGATGGACGTCCACGTCGAAGATCAGGACGCGCTGCACCGCCCCACGGTCGAGGACACGCCGGGCCGCGACGGCGAGGTCGTTGAACACGCAGTACCCCGAGCCGAAGTCCCGATAAGCGTGGTGCGTCCCCCCGGCCAGGGTCCCCGAGAGGCCGTCCTCCAGGGCCGCGTCCACCGCGGCGAGGGTGCTCCCCACGCTCCCGAGGGACCGCATCACCATCTCCTCCGACCAGGGGAACCCGATGCGCTGCACGACCTTGCGCGGCAGGTTGCCCTCGAGGAAGCCCTGCACGTAGCCCGCGTCGTGCACCGCGAAGAGGTCCTCGAGGGGCGCCGTCGTGGCCGGGGCGAGGTCCTCCTCCCGGAGGATTCCCTCCCCCGCCAGCCGCTCCCGCAGCAGGCCGTACTTGTGCATGGGGAAGCGGTGCTTGGGGGGGAGCACCACCTCGAAGTGATCGCAGTAGAAGACGCGCACGGGAGCAGTCTAGCGGCGCCCTCCCCCCGCCGCTTCGAACGGGCGACGGTCGAGCCTCAGCGGGTCACGGCCGAAGAGGTCGCCTCCGCAATGGCGCGCGCGGCGTTGTGGTACGCGACGAGACCGAGGGTCTCCCGGTCCACGCCGCGCCGCGCGAGGGCATCGAGGAGCGCGGGGTATCCGCTCGCGTCCTCCAGCCCCGCGGGACGCCGGTCGATGCCGTCGAAGTCCGCACCGAGGGCCACGTGCCGGGGACCGGCGACCTCCAGGGCGTGGAGCACGTGGTCCGCCACCCGATCGAGGGGGAACGGCGGCATCCCCGACTGGATGGCATCGCCCTCGAGGAGCAGCCGCTCGGTGGGGTTGTCGCCGCCGGCGCTCCGGTAGGACCCGGTCTTGCGGAAGGCCTGCTCGGCGCGCCGCTCGGCCTCGTCGAGGAAGGCGGTCGCGAAGGGGATCCCCAGCACCCCGCCGCGATCGGCGAGGGCGCGCAGCTGGTCGTCGGTGACGTTCCGCGGGTGATCGCTGAGGGCGCGGCACCCGGAGTGGCTCACCATCGGCGGCGCCGACGCGGCCTCGAGGGCGTCGTAGAAGGTCCGCTCTCCCGCGTGGGAGAGGTCCACGAGCATGCCCAGCTCCCCCATGCGCTCGACCACCCGCACGCCGAACTCCGAGAGCCCCTCGGGGACGCCCGCTCCCGCACCGTCGCGGCAGGAGCGCGCCCACGACAGGTGGTTGTTCCAGGTCAACGTCATGACCCGCACCCCGCGCCCGGCGTAGTGGTCGAGCTGGTCGAGGTCGTCCTCGATGGCGTGTCCGCCCTCGATGGCGAGCACGCAGGCCAGGCGGCTGGGGTCGGGCTCCAGCAGCATCGCGCCGTCCACCACCTGACGCAGGTGGTCCGGGTGCCGCGCGAACAGGTCCTCGGCGGCGTCCAGGAGGGCGTTGGTGCGCCGCTTGGCGGCCCCCGGCTCCTCGGCGTACGGCCCGTCGATCCAGGCCGTGAGCACCACGGCGGCGAGGCCCCCTCGGCGGCCCCGGACGAGGTCCAGGTGCCCGTGGGTCTCCTGCCCCAGGTCATGGCCGAGGTCGAGGGCCCTCTGGAGGGCGTCCGCGTGACAGTCGAAGACGGGCAGCATCCCGCCAAGGTAGCGTCACGGGGCCTCGGCCCCCCCGCCCATTGCCCTGCCACGGTGACAGGAAGGGATGGGGGCCAGGTTCGGCCCTGCCACGTTGGCAGCGGGGAACCCCCGCCCGGAGGGCCCAGGGGTGGACTCCTGGGCCGCCGGGGGCCCCGGCGGCCCCGGCGACTGGCCCGCAGCGGGGCCCCGGCCCGTGAGCGGCACGCTGTTTGCACCCCGCGGGCAGACCCATGGACCGCCGAATCCTCATCGCCGACGACGACACCTGTGTGCGACAGGGAGCCGCTGAGCTCCTCGTCGGCTCGGGCCTCACCGTCGTGGAGGCCGGAGACGGGGAGGAGGCCATGATCATGGTCGAGCGCTCCTTCAGCGCGGGCGAGCCCCTGCACCTGGTGCTGGCGGACGTGCACATGCCGCCCCCCCAGCAGCCCACCGACCTGGGCCTCGAGCCCGGGGACGGCGGCCTCGCCCTCTTCAGCCTCCTCCGGGGCCAGCGCCCCGAGCTGCCCTGCATCCTCTGGTCCGGCGCCGCCTCGGAGGGCGTCGCCACCTGGGCCCTGGACAAGGGTGCCCGGGCGTTCCTCCGCAAGCCTGTTCAACCCCTCGAGCTGCGCCAGGAAGTCCAGCGCGTCCTCGACGAGGTCTGGGGCCGAGCCAGCTGACCCCTCCACCGTTCGACGTCGCGCCGGCCTTCGCCGCGCGGCGCCATCCTCTTTTCTCCCCCTCCACTAGACCCCCACGAAAGCAACCGGCGCCGTACGCGGCGCGAACCCACCATGGCCACCAAGACCAAGAAGAACGTCGCCATCCGCCCCCTCGGAGACCGCGTCCTCATCCAGCGCGTTGAGGCCGAAGAGAAGACCGCCGGCGGCATCCTGCTCCCCGAGAGCGCCAAGGAGAAGCCGAAGGAGGGGATCATCGTCGCCACCGGTGACGGCAAGACCCTCGACAGCGGCGACCGGAGCTCCTTCAGCGTCTCCAAGGGCGACCGCGTCCTCTTCACCTCCTACGCCGGCACCGACGTCAAGCACGACGGCAACGAGTACATCATCATGCGCGAGGACGACATCCTCGCGATCATCGGCTGATCGAGCTGTTCCCGCTCCACCCCTGACCACCACCATCCCATGGCAGCCAAACAGATCAGCTACGACGCCTCAGCGCGCGAGCACATTCGCGCGGGCGTCAAGAAGCTCGCGCGCGCCGTCAAGGTGACCCTCGGCCCCCGCGGCCGGAACGTCATCATCGAGAAGTCCTTCGGCAGCCCGACCGTCACCAAGGACGGCGTCACCGTCGCCAAGGAGATCGAGCTCGAGGACGCCTACGAGAACATGGGCGCTCAGCTCGTGAAGCAGGTCGCCCAGCGCACGAACGACGCGGCCGGCGACGGCACCACCACGGCGACCGTCCTGGCGGAGGCCATCTTCGAGGAGGGCCTCAAGAACGTCACCGCCGGCGCCAACCCGGTGGCCCTCAAGCGCGGCATCGACGCCGCGGTCAAGGCCTCCATCGCCAAGCTGGCCAAGATGTCCACGCCCGTGAAGGGCACCAAGGACATCGCTCAGATCGGCTCGATCGCCTCCAACAACGATCCCGAGGTCGGCGAGATGATCGCCCAGGCCATGGAGCGCGTCGGCAAGGACGGCGTGATCACGGTCGAGGACGGCAGCGGCGTCGAGACCGAGGTCGAGTGGGTCGAGGGCATGCAGTTCGACAAGGGCTTCCTGTCCCCGCACTTCGTCACCGACGCGGCCAAGATGGAGTGCGTCCTCGAGGACGCGCTGATCCTCATCCACGAGAAGAAGATCAGCTCCATCAAGGACATGATCCCGATGCTCGAGCAGGTCGCCCAGCAGGGCCGCCCGCTCCTCATCATCGCCGAGGACGTCGAGGGCGAGGCCCTGGCGACCCTGGTGATCAACCGCCTCCGCGGCTCGTTCCCCTGCGTGGCCGTCAAGGCCCCCGGGTTCGGCGATCGCCGCACGGCCATGATGCAGGACATCGCGACCCTCACCGGCGCGACCCCCGTCATGGAGTCCACCGGCGCGACCCTCGAGGGCGCGACGGTCAAGGACCTCGGCAAGGCCAAGAAGGTCATCGTGAGCAAGGACTTCACGACGATCGTCGAGGGCGCCGGCAAGAAAGCCGAGATCAAGGGTCGCATCGACCAGATCAAGGGCGAGCTCGAGAACACCAAGTCCGACTACGACGCCGAGAAGCTCCAGGAGCGCCTCGCGAAGCTGTCGGGCGGTGTGGCGCAGATCAACGTCGGCGCCGCGACCGAGTCCGAGATGAAGGAGAAGAAGGCGCGCGTCGAGGACGCGCTCCACGCCACCCGCGCGGCCGTCGAAGAGGGCATCGTCCCCGGCGGTGGCACGGCGCTCCTCTCCTGCATCGCGACCATCGAGAAGCTCAAGCTCGACGGTGACGAGCGCGTCGGCGCCATGATCGTGCGCCGCGCCATCGAGGCGCCCCTGCGCCAGATCGCGGCCAACGCGGGCCTCGACGGCGCCGTGGTCGTCCAGAACGTGCTCCAGAACGGCAAGGCCGGCCACGGCTTCAACGCCGCGACGGACACCTACGAGGACCTCATCAAGGCCGGCGTCATCGACCCGACCAAGGTGGTCCGCTCGGGCCTCATGAACGCCGCCTCGGTCGCCAGCCTCCTGCTGACCACCGACGCCCTCGTGTCGGACAGCCCCGACAACGAGGAGCCCGCCGCCGCGGCGGGCCACGGCCACCACCAGCACTGATCCCTCTGCGCCCCCACCGGGGTGCACCCAGGAAGACATCGCGCGGGCCGCGCCGGGGACCTCCCCGGCGCGGCCCCGCCCGTTCCTGAGCGGCCCGTACCGCGGCACGGGGAGTGGCGGCGGCTGGCCGCGGCTACGATGCGCCCATGCGACGGACCCTCTCCTCCATCCTGCTCGCCCTCGTGGCGGTCCTCGCGTCGCTCGGCGCGGCCCCCCAGGACGCCCCCGCGCCGCGGACCATCACCTACGCGGAGGTCGGCGGTCGGCCGCTGCGGTTGGACCTCTACCTGGCGGAGTCCGAGGCGCCGACGCCCCTGGTCCTCTGGATCCACGGCGGGGCGTGGCGTGGGGGCTCACGCAAGCAGGTCCCGGACTCGGTCCGCGAACTGGTGGCTGGCGGGACGTCGGTGGCGAGCATCGACTACCGGCTCACGGGGGAGGTGGGGCGCTGGGGCGACGAGCCCGTGCACTGGCCGGCCCAACGGGACGACGCCAAGGCGGCGGTGCGCTGGCTCCGAGCGCACGCCGAGGAGCTCAATCTCGACGCCACCGCCTTCGTCGCGTGGGGCGCGTCCGCCGGGGGCCACCTCGCGACGATCCTGGCCCTCACCAACGACGCGCCTGGAACCACAGGCAACGTCGGCGAGCACACCGAGGTCTCCTCGTCGGTGGCCCTGGGGATCAACTTCTTCGGGCCGACCGACCTCTTCGAGATGGACGCCGACGTGACCGAGCCGCCGGGCTCCGCCATCCACCACGACGCGCCCGACTCCCCCGAGTCGATGGTCCTCGGCGTCGCGGTCCACGGCCACTCGCTCGCAGACATCCGCGAGCACGCGGCGGATCCCGCCGAGCCCTGGCCCGCGCTGCTCGCCCTCGCCCGCTCGGCGAGCCCGGTGCACGCGGTCTCCGAGGCGCACGCGGTCCCGCTGTTCACCGCCCATGGACGCCGCGATCGGCTGATCGCGTTCGCCCAGGCCGAGCGCCTGCACCGGCGCCTCCAGCAGCTGGAGCTCCCGACCACCTTTCGCCCGGTGGACCGCGCCGGGCACGGCTTCGGTCCCAACCTCCACCGGGAGGCGATCCGCTGGATGAACGGACAGCTGGAACCGCCCGAGGAGGAGGGGAGGTAGCCCCGCCGCGACCCGGCTAGGATCAGGCCATGCGGATCGCCCTGCTCTCCCTCCTCGCCGCCTGCGCGAGCTCGCCAGGTCCCGAGGTGCCTGCGAGGCGGCCCAACGTGGTCCTGGTCCTCGTGGACGACCTCGGCTACTTCGACCTGGGGTGCTACGGCAACCCCGCCGTGAGGACCCCGCGCATCGACGGGTTCAGCCAGCAGGCGGTGCGCTTCACCGACGGCTACGCGGCGGCGCCGGTCTGCTCCCCCACGCGCGCGTCGATCATGACGGGCAAGTCGCCGGCCCGGGTGCGTATCACCAACCACGCGCCCGACCAGGAGCGCTTCCGTCCCGACGACGCGGTCCTCGCGCCCGCCTTCATGCACGACCGCCTGCCCCTGGAGGAGGTCACCCTCGCGAATCACCTCTCGGCCGCGGGGTACGACACCGCCTTCATGGGCAAGTGGCACCTCGCACCCCAGCGAGTCCCCGACGCCCACGAGTGGTATCCGGATCGTCGGGGCTTCGACGTCAACCTGGGCGGGAACGGCGACGGCGGCCCCGGGCACTTCTTCGCGCCCTACCGCTTCCCGAACCTGGAGTCGCGGGAGGAAGGGGAGTATCTCCCCTACCGCATCGGAGAGGAGGCCGTCGCCTTCCTGGAGGCCCAGGCGGAGGACGAGGACCCGTTCTTCCTCGCCCTGTGGCACTACACGGTGCACTGGCCGATCGAGGCGCCGGAGGCGCTCGTCGAGGAGTACGCGGCGCGCGGCGTCCAGCCCGGCGTCAAGATGCCCGAGTACGCCGCGATGACCGAGGCCCTCGATCAGGTCTTCGGGCGCGTGCTCGATGCCCTCGAGCGGACGGGGCTGGCCGAGGACACGCTGGTCATCTTCACCTCGGACAACGGCGCGCTCCTGAGCGTCGCGGACCTCGGCCCCCTGCGGAAGGCCAAGGGCTACCTGTACGAGGGAGGGATCCGGGTCCCCTTCATGGTGCGCTGGCCAGGGGTCACCGAGCCCGGACGGGTGGACGCGACCCCGATCCTCTCCACCGACCTCTTCCCGACCATCCTGACGGCGTGCGGGGTCCCGCTGCCCGACGACTACTGCGGTGACGGAGCAGACCTGGTCCCGCTGCTCGGGGGCGGCTCGCTGGACCGGGCGGCCATCCACTTCCACTACCCCAACTACGCCTTCCACCGGTCCAACCGGCTCGGCGGCGCGATCCGCGCCGGTCGGTACAAGCTGATCGAGCGCTTCGACGACGGGAGCCTCGAGCTGTTCGACCTCGAGGAAGACCTGGGAGAGCAGCACAACCTCGCCGCGGACCAGCCCGCGCTCGCCGAGGACCTCCGTCGCCAGCTCGTGGCGTGGCGCGCGGAGGTCGACGCCGCCATGCCGACCCCGATCCGCTGATCCGCCAAGGGCCGAGGCCACCCCACCCGGGCCTTCGCCGCCGCGACGCGCCCCTAGGCCCGTACGGGGAACTCCCTTCACCCCGCGGCGCAAAGCGGCCCCAAAGGGCCTCCGCACCCCCGTTCCGGGGGGCAGACTCGGGAGCGCCTGCACCCGTCGCTCGCCTGCCTTCCCCAGCAACTCGCCACCATGACCCACGCCCCCTCCGCCGCAGAAGCGGTCCAGCTCTACATCGACGGCGTCCGCAAGGGCGACGTCGCCGCTCTCGAGGCGGCCTTCCACTCGGACGCGCGCATGTTCGGAGCCCTGGGCGGTCAGCGGGTCGACGTCCCGATCGCGGACCTCATCGGCATGGCCGCCGCGCAGCCGGCGGACGTGGACGGGGCCTTCGAGGCGGACGTTCGCTCCCTGGAAGAGCACGGGGACATCGCGGTCGCGACCGTGGACGAGAAGAACTTCTGGGGCAGCGTGCACTTCACCGACGTGCTCTCCCTCGCTCGCTTCGAGGAGGGCTGGAAGATCGTCAACAAGGCGTTCACCCACACCGGCGGGACCCCGCCCGGCATGTGAGCTACAGCTGGCTGGGACGTCGAGTTCTCTTCCCAACGCGAACCCGATGACCCAGCCCGCCCGCC
>CAZEFP010000115.1:0-8434 GCA_964511565.1 uncultured Planctomycetaceae bacterium | reverse complement strand
GGGGGCGAGCCCCAGGCGCTTGGCGACCCGATCCGCGGTGAGGAAGCCCACCGACGGAACGACGGAGAGCACGAAGGGGTTGTCGCGGATCATCGACTCGCACTCCGCCCCGAGCTTGGCCAGCACGGCCTGGGCGGTCAGCGGCCCGAGGCCAAGCTGCGCGCGGAACCCCTGCAGCTGGTGGAGGCCGGCCTGCGCCACCACCGACACCCCGAGCGCCTCGGCGATCTCGGGCCGCAGCCCCTTGATGCCGACGAGGGAGCCCTTGGGGTCCTCGGCGATCCGCTCGAGGGCCTCGGTCCCGAGCTTGTCGACGATCCGACGGGCGATGGTGGGGCCGATCCCCTCGAAGGCCTTCGAGGACAGGTAGCGGACCAGGCCCTCCTCCGTGGCGGGGGCCAGGGGCTCGGAGGCCGTGAACTCGAACTGTGCCCCGTGGTTCGCGTGCCGGCCCCACCTGCCGGAGAGGCGGACGCGGGCTCCCTCCACGGGGTCGGCGATCTTCCCGACCGCCGTGACGCGGCCCGGTGAGAAGAGCGACCCGTCCTCAGGGGCCTGGAAACCGGGGTCGGGGTCGAGCCGGAGGACCCCGAACAGGCTCGTGCCGTCGTGGTAGGTGATCGTCTCGATCGTGCCCTGGAAGGTCTCCTCGCCCGCCTGGGGGGGGCGCTCACCCCGGATGGACCGGTCCTGGGGGCCGGTCCTGCGGCCAGGGGAGGGGTCTCGGGGCTCCTGCAAGGTGGTCGGAGGATACCGGAAAGCGCCCTTCGAACGTCTGGACCCCCTCCCCAGGTTGCGGCCAGCGCCGACCCTCCGTATCCTTTCGCGCCCGAATCACCGCCCGGCCTGCACGGCCCTCTGGCCTCCCTGCCGAGCGGATCACCGTTCAACACCCCTTCGCCCCTCGCCGCCTCACCGCGGCCCAGATCCCTTGATCAAGGTCTCCGTTCGTTCCAACGAGTCGCTCGAAGCAGCGCTCCGCCGCTTCAAGCGCCAGTGCAACTTCAGCGGCATCTTCCGTCTCGCCAAGGCCAACACCTGGCACGAGAAGCGCTCCGACCGTCGCCGCCGTGAGCGCCGTGAGCGCCTGCGCACCGTGCAGAAGGCCACCCGGAAGAACGACCCGAACCGTCGTCGTCGTCGCCGCCCCGGCGGCGCGCCGAAGAAGCGCTGACGCGACCCCGCCTCCCGGGCGGGTGTGGATGATCAGGTGGACCGCGCGACCCGAAGGGTCGCGCGGTCCGTTCGTTTCCTAGGGTGGGGCGGCGCTCAGCGGGCCGGCCGGCGGCCTGGCGACGAGGCGACGTACGAATGGGCATCTTCGAGAAGGACAGAGACCTCACCGAGGCGCCGGAGGAAGCGCGCCTCGTGGTGGACGCCAGCTCGTTCCGCGAGAAGGCGCGGGGCTTCACCATGCGCCTCGACCACTTCCTGAGCCATCACCTCAAGTGGCGCTCCCGCTCCAGCGTGCAGACCCTGGTCAAGGGCGGTTACGTCGAACTCGACCTCGCGCGACCCGACGCCCCCGAAGGGACGGGCGAGCGGCGGGTCGAGCGGCGGCCGGGGGTGAGGCTCCAGCACGGGACGCGCGTGTACGTGCGCGTCCCCGACGAGTACCGCGCGCTCCTGACCGGTGAGACGAGCGATCAGCTCGAGGTCCTGTACGAGGACGAGGACTGCCTCGCCGTGAACAAGCCGCCGCTGGTCGCGGTCCACCCCAGCGGGCGGCACATGACCGACACCTTGATCCAGCGCGTCCACAAGCGCTTCCAGGAGGAGATCGAATCGGGAGCCATGCTCCCCCGCCTCTGTCACCGCCTCGACCGGGAGACCAGCGGAATCGTCCTCGTGGGCAAGCGCCCGGCCACCCAAGGCGCGCTCACCTCCCAGTTCGAGGATCGGCTGGTGGAGAAGGAGTACCTCGCCATCGTCGAGGGGACCCCTGAGCGGGCCGAGGGCTCCATCGACGCCCCGATCCGGCTCTCCACGACGTCACCCGTCGAGCTCGAGATGACCACGGCGGCGGACGGCCTCCCCTGCCAGACCGACTGGCGCGTGGAGGCGAGCTCGGGGGGGTACTCGCGCCTCCGCCTCCGGATCCACACCGGGCGCCAGCATCAGATCCGCGTGCACATGGCTGCCATCGGCACGCCCATCGTCGGCGACAAGCTCTACGGGCCTGACCGCGAGATCTTCCTCCGTGCTGCCGCCGGCGAGCTGACGGACTGGGACCGAGAGCAGCTCATCCTGGACCGCCACGCCCTGCACAGCGCCCGGCTCGTGTTCCACTCGCCGGCCAACGACGGCCCGACCTGCATCGAGAGCGGCCTCCCCGATGACCTGGTCGATGCCTTCCCCCAGTTCGCGGGATGAGCCTTCCCGCGCTCCACGCCACCTGTTTCACTCCTCCCATGCGTCTACTCAACTGCCTCCTCACCGCCTGCCTCGTCGCCTCGTGCGCCGGGGAGTCCAAGCCCATCACCCCCTCCAGCCCCGACGGCACCGTGACCCTCGAAGACATCGACGTTCCCAACCAGAGCACTGCCATGGAAGGCGTCCTGACGGCTGGCCAGCTGAGCGAGGAGCAGATGGTCGCCCTCGCAGGGCTCGGCTACGAGAGCTTCGTGAGCCTCCGCCAGGCGGACGAGGGGGGCTCCGGCTGGGAGGAGGCCTTCGCGGCCGAGAAGGGGATCCACTTCGTGCGCCTGCCGATCGCCGGCGCGGACGGCATCGACGAGGCCCACGCCCGGAAGCTCGACGAGCTCATGGCGGCTGAGGCGCGCCCGATGGTGCTCTACTGCGGCAGCAGCAACCGGGTCGGGGCGCTCCTGGCGCTGAGGGCCTTCCATGTGCAAGGCGAGGACCCTGCTGCGTGCCTCGAGCTCGGCAAGAGCACCGGCGTCACCGGTCTTGAGCCGATGCTCGCCGAGAAGCTCGGCCTCTGAGCCGGACCCCTCAGCTACGCCGGATCGAGTCCGAAGAAGGCGTGGGTTGCGGCCCACGCCGCCGCCGCCACCTCATCCGGGGACTCGCCTCGCAGCGCCGCCACCGCGGCGAGCACGGCGGTGAGGTGCATGGGCTCGTTCCGGCGTGAGGACGGCTTGGGGTCGAGGTTGCGCGGGAGCAGGTAGGGGGCGTCGGTCTCCAGCAGGAGCCGGTCGGCGGGAATCCTGGCCACGGCATCACGGAGGTCTCCCCCCCTGCGCTCGTCGCAGACCCAGCCCGTGATGCCCAGGTGGCAGCCGAGCTCCAGATAGTCGGCGGCGGCCTCGGGCCCCTCGGTGAAGCAGTGCACCACGGCGCCCTTCGAGAGCGAGGGCCAGGCGTTCCGCAGGACGGCGAGGAACTCCCCGTGGGCGTCCCGCTGATGG
Source organism: uncultured Planctomycetaceae bacterium (assembly GCA_964511565.1). Taxonomy (GTDB): domain Bacteria; phylum Planctomycetota; class UBA1135; order UBA1135; genus Saltatorellus. The sequence continues at coordinate 5,063 of CAZEFP010000115.1, read as the reverse complement.
AGGAACACGGGCAGGCCCGCCTCGGCGGCGAGGCTGAGCTGGGCCTCGAAGGCTGCGAGCTGCGCCTCCCGGGGGCTGAAGTTGCGGTTGTAGTCGAGCCCACACTCGCCAACGGCGACCACCTGGTCCTCGCGGTGGAGCTTGCTCAGCCGCGCCGCGGTGGCGTCGTCGAAGTCGGAGGCGTGGTGCGGGTGGACGCCCGCGGTGCACCAGAGCTCGACCCCCGCAGCCCGCCCGCGGGCGGCCCGCGCCGCGGCCTCGCTCGCCACGAGATCGGTCCCGGTGATGATCATCCGCTCGACGCCCCGCTCGCGGGCGCGTGCGAGCACCTCGGCCCGGTCCCCCTCGAACTGACGGCTCATCAGGTTGACGCCGATATCGATCAGTCTCATGGCGGCCAGACGATAGCCTCGACCCCGTCATGAGCGAATCCTCCGCCCCCGAACCGGTCGACCTCCACGCCAAGATGGACGAGGTCAAGCCCCTCTGGACGCCCCACCGCATCGGCCGCTTCGACGGGCATCAGCTCCTGCTGGCGCGGGTGGACGGCGAGTTCGTCTGGCACCAGCACGACGACCACGACGAGGTCTTCATCCCCCTGCGCGGCACCCTGCTCCTGGACTTCGAGGGGGGGGTCACCCGCGAGGTGCGCCCCGGGAGTCTGCTCGTCGTGCCGAAGGGCGTGGCGCACCGCCCCCGGACCGAGGGGGGCGAGGTCGAGATGCTCGTGCTAGACCCCATGGGCGTGAAGCACACCGGGGATGTCCGGGACGAGCGGACCGTGGACGAGTACCCCGACATCTGAGGGAGGGAACCCTGAAACCGGTGGGGGCGACCTCCCAAGAAGGGCGGGGACTCCTGGACCAGGCGCGGGCGCGCTCACCCGGATCAACGCTGGGCCCTGATCCACGCTGCTCTTCGTTGCGGCCAGCGGCGGCCCCCAACACAGACTCAAGAAACCGTCATGGATGACCTGACTGACGTCGAACGCCCGGGCATGGACCAGCGCGAGATCAACCAGTGGTGCATGTTCATGCACCTCGGACTGCTCGCTGGCTACGCGGTGCCTCTCGGCGGACTGGTGGTGCCGATCGTCCTCTGGCAGCTCAAGAAGAACGAGTCTCCGCAGATCGATCAGCACGGCAGGATGATCGCGAGCGCCATGGTGGCGTTCGTGCTCTACGGCATCATCGCGGGAATCCTCTGCCTCGTCCTCGTCGGCTTCGTCCTCCTGTTCGCCGTCGGCATCTGTAGCGTCGTCTTCCCGATCATCGGGGGGATGAAGGCCAACGACGGGGAGTACTGGCCCTACCCGCTCGTCCCCAAGATCTTCTGAGCGGAGGTCGGCCTCCGGACCAGAGGGGGCTCAGCTGGAGCGTGCCCGCGAGCGGGCGGCCCCCGCCATCGCGATCAAGGCCATGGCGCCCAGGAGGGCCCAGCCGGGTCCCGAGGATTGGAGCTTCTGCCAGCTCACGGCCGCGAGCAGCGTCATGGCGATGGCCACGGTGAGGAGGTCGCCACCGAGTCCGTTCTCTCCCGCGCTCAGGAGCTCCTGAGCCTTCGTGGAGAGCGGCCGCGGTCCCCCCGGGCGCCAGAGGACCTTGAGCGCGAGGAGCCCCGAGGCGAGGGCCAGGGGCCAGAGCCGCAGGGCGAGGGCCGGGGAGGCGAGGGCGGCGACGAGGCCGCCCATGGCGAGGTAGAGCGGCAGCAGGAGCCGGATGGCCACGGCCTTTCGCGCGCCGCGGTCCTCGTCGAGGGGGTCCGTCGGCGCCGTGTCGACGACCCAGCGGGCCGCGGGCGTCGCCGAGGTCGGGACGTGCATCAGCACGAAGGGGAGGTACGCGCCGGGCGCGAAGAGCAGGAGGGCGTAGAGCCCCTCGCCCTCGGTGGTGGAGGCGTCGGCGCCGAGGAGGACCAGGAGGAGCGGCGCGGCCACCAGCGGGTAGGTCCGCACCACGAAGTCCCGCTCGGCGGGGAGGGCCTCGTAGACGAAGCCGAAGGCGCCGCGCTCCTCGCGTGTGACCCAGAGACGCTCGGCCACGAGGCGGGCTGGGATGAGGAGCGTGCCGAGCACCGAGCGCGTGGAGCGGGCCCGGGGTGCCGGGGGGAACGGCGCGAGGGCGAGGACGGTCGCGGCGAGGAGGACGGCGCCTGCCGCGATCGCGCCCGCCGTTCCCGGACCCGCTGCGGCGAAGGGGGCTGAGAACCAGGCGGGCGGCAGGAGGAGCCAGGGCCCCGCCGGCCCCTCGACGCCTGCGAGGACCCCCAGGTTCCGAAGCCCGACGAGGACGCCGATCATGATCGCCACGAAGAGCAGGGTCTGCAGGGCCACCATGAGGGTGTCCCCTCCGCGGCCGAGGACGACCTGCAGGAGGAGGAGGCCGGCCGCGACCGTCCAGGTCTGCAGGATGCCCATCACCACCAGCAAGGGGCGTTCGCCGAGGCTGATGGAGTCCGGCGCCAGCAGCGCCGCGGGGAACAGCGACGCCGCCGCGAGGGCGCCCATGATGAGCAGCAGCGTCACCACCCTGGAGAGCCGCAGGTCGCGGGGCGTCACCGGGAGGGCGCCGACCCACTCGGAGGCGGGGTCCGCCCGGAGCAGCGGCGCGAGCTCACCGAGCAGTGGCACGGTGGTCAGCGCCAGGGGGAGGCAGAGGGCGAAGATCGCGTAGCCGTAGCCGCCCACCTCGCCGCGGACCACCGCGCAGAGCAGCGCCGAGATGACCACCTGCATGGCGAGGGCGGCGACGGGCGTGCGCTCGCCCAGGACCTCCCCGGAGAGCTGGGCGCGGACGAGACTGGTGAGTCGATTCAATGGAAGGACGCGACTTGCGCCACGCGAAGGGTACCGCGATCGGGCTCCGAGCCCATACTCACCCCCGATGTCGAACAAGGTGACGATCCAGGGGCCGGTGGGACGGCTGGAAGGAGAGCTGTGGCTGCCGGAGGATGGGAGCACCCCCGCGGCGGCGGCGGTGGTCTGCCACCCGCACCCGCTGCACGGGGGGACCATGAAGAACAACGTGGTCCACCGAACGGCCCGGGGGCTCAACGACGCGGGCCTCGCGGTCCTGCGCTTCAACTTCCGTGGCGTCGGCGCCAGCGAGGGGGTCCACGACGGTCACGGCGCGGAGGAGGAGGACCTCGCCGCGGCGCTCACCCACATGGCCGACGCCTTCCCCGGCGTGCCGCTGTGGGCGGGCGGCTTCTCCTTCGGCTCGAGGACGCTCGTGGGCCTCGCGCCCAGGGACCCCCGCATCCAGCGGGTGCTCCTGGTGGCCCTGCCCGTGATCGCCTACGACTGCAGCGCCGCCCTCAAGGTGACCCAGCCGGGGGCGATCATCATGGCGGGGGACGACACCTTCGGGACGCTCGACGTCCTCTCCCGGAAGCTGCCGGGCCTCCTGGAGCACTTCCACATCGAGGAGATCCCCGATGTCGACCACTTCTTCACTGGCAAGCTGGACGAGCTACGCCTGCGCGTCCGGGACTGGGCGACGAGTCAGCTGCAGGCACACTGAGAGGAGCCATGACCGTGAGCCAAGAGCAATTCCCGGAGAACAAGATCCCTGCCATCAAGCGGGTGATGATGCCCCGGGACACCAACGCGGTCGGGACGATCTTCGGGGGCGTCATCCTCGCCGAGATCGACCTCGCTGCGGCGACCGAGGCGCATCATCACCACCAGGGCATGGTCGTGACGGTCTCCATGGACAAGATCGACTTCAAGGCGCCGGTGCGGGTGGGCGATCTCGTCTCGTTCTTCACCGAGACGCTGAACATCGGTCGCTCGTCCATCAAGGTCAAGGTCGCGGTCTGGGCCTGCCGCAGGTTCGGAGGCGGGACCCACGAGTACGTCACCGAGGCGGAGGTCACCATGGTGGCCGTGGACGATCAGTTCCGGCCCACTCCGGTGGCTGGCAAGGACGGCGAGGACCCGGACGGTCCCACCGGAGGGTGACCCTCAGCCGAGGATGGCCGCGGCGCGCGCGGCGGGGTCCTCGGTGCTCGTCAGGGCCTGGAAGATCTCCTCGAGGCTCTGGTCGCCCGTCCCGGAGGCTCGGAGCTCGTCGAGGGCACCCACGGCGATGAGCCGGGACTGCGCCATCACCGCGACGCGATCGCAGACACGCTCGACCACGTCGAGCAGGTGAGACGTGTACAGGACCGCGCCGCCGCGGTCGGCCCAGCCGCGGAGCACGGCCTTGAGCATCGCCGCGCTGGGCGCGTCGAGGCCGCTCAGGGGCTCGTCGAGCACGAGGAGGTCCGGCTTGGGCAGCAGCGCGCAGGCCAGGGCCGTCTTCTGCCGCATGCCGCGTGAGAAGGAGCCCACGGGGTCGTCGATGCGCTCGGCGAGGTCGAGGTGCTCCAGCAGGCGGGTCGCCTCGGCGAGGGTCGCGGGGTCCTCCTGGCCATGGAGCCGGCCCACGAGCAGGAGGTGCTGCCGCGGCGAGAGGTTCGGGTACAGGGGGGCACCGTCCGGGACGTAGCCCAGGGACTTACGGGCGCCCAGGGGGTCCACGGACACCGAGGTGCCCGCGATCTGAACCTCCCCCGCCGAAGGCTCGAGGAGGCCGCAGAGCATTCGCACCGTGGTCGTCTTGCCGGCGCCGTTGGGCCCGACGAGGCCGAGAACCTCACCGGGCAGGACGTCCAGGGTGAGGTCGTCGACCGCCACGAGCTCCTCGAACCGGCGGCTGACCCCGGAGAGTGAGGCGATCGGCCTCACCGAACCGTCTGCTCGCGGCTCACCCACGCTGGCTCAGCTCGGGAGGAGGACCTCGTAGTCCTCCGGCTGGACCGAGATCCCGGTGGCCTCGGCGAGCTGATCCGCGATCTTGTCGCGCTGGGTCTTGGTCGCCGCCTTGGCGCCCTTCTTGCCCGTGACCGAGCCGGTGGCGCACATGACCAGGATCTCCTGGGGCTTCATGATCTGGAACTTCTTCCCCATGGCGGTCACCTCGTTCGCAGCCGTGTTGTCGATCGGCGCGCGGAACAGGGAGACCTCGAGGACGAGGTGGTCGAAGTGGTGGCAGTCATCGACGAGCGCGCCGAAGGCGGGA
>CAZEFP010000114.1:0-8437 GCA_964511565.1 uncultured Planctomycetaceae bacterium | reverse complement strand
CTCGGCCCCTGAACCCGACGCTTCCGAGGAGCCGCGCAAGGGAAGGCGCCGGCCACGCCGCGATCCGGGTGGCCAGGAGATGCTCCTGCATTGCCTGAGCACCACGGACGGCTCGGCGCGCTGGACGCGGAGCCTCGACGAGGGCAACGAGCTTCACTACAAGGCGAATCGCGCCTCGGCGTCGCCGGTCACCGACGGAGCCCACGTGTGGACCGTCACCGGAAACGGGACGGTGAGCGCCCACGACTTCCAGGGCGAGCTGGCGTGGTCCACCAACCTGCAGGAGCGCTGGGGTCCCTTCGGGCTGCTCTGGGGCTACGCCTCTTCCCCCGTGCTCCACGGCGACCTGCTGATCGTGCAGGTGCTGCACGGGATGAAGACGGACGACCCGTCCTACATCGCGGCCTTCGACGCGAAGTCGGGCGAGCTCCGCTGGCGCGCCGAGCGGCCCACCGACGCGCCCCGGGAGTCCCCGGACGCCTACACCACCCCCCTGGTGATCGAGCGTGAGGGCGGCGCCGAGCTCGTCATCACGGGCGGCGACGTGGTGACAGGCCATGCCCTCGACACGGGCGAGGAGCTCTGGCGCGTGAACGGGCTCAACCCGCGCAAGGCCACCAACTACCGGATCGTCCCCTCCGCCGTCATGGTGGGCGACGTCCTGGTGGCGCCGACCCGCGAGCGCCCGGTGCTCGCCATCGATACGGGTGGCAGCGAGCCCCTGACCGACGAGGATGTCCGCTGGCGCTGGGACACCCGCGGTGGCCCCGACGTGCCGACTCCTGCGAGCGACGGGACCCACCTCTACATGGTGGACGACGCGGGCCTCGTCACCTGCATCGTCGGCGCCACCGGCGAGGCCCTGTGGGGCCCGGAGCGGACCGTGGAGGGCACCGTGTCCTCGTCGCCGCTGCTCGCCGACGGCAAGCTGTACATCACCAACGAGGAGGGCATCACCGTGGTGCTCGCCGCGGGTCCCGAGTTCAAGCAGCTGGCGGTCAACGAGCTGGATGGCTCCTTCACTCTCTCCTCCCCCGTCGCGGTGGGCGATCGCCTCTACCTTCGCACGGGCGACTTCCTCTATTGCCTCGCCAACTCCAAGGACTGACTCCGCCATGAACCTCCTCAAGCTCTCCCTGGCCGCGATCCCGGCCGCCGCCGCCCTCTGGGCCGCGCTCCCCGCCGCCGAGCTCCAGCGCGCCCACGTGGACGGCGAGGGCTGGACCACCCTCACCCTCGCGGACTTCGTCAACGTGAACGGGGATGAGACCACCTGGCGCGAGGAGGACGGCGTGATCCACTGCACGGGACGGCCCGTGGGAGGCGCGCGGAGCCTGAAGACCTACACCAACTTCGAGATGGTGGTCGAGTGGAAGCACGAGACGTTCGCGGGGAACTCCGGGCTCTTCGTCTGGTGCCCCGAGTCCGCCTTCACCGACCTCCCCCCGGGTACCCTCCCTCGAAGCGGGATCGAGGTGCAGGTCCTCGACCTCGGCTACGAGACCAACTGGCTGAAGAACAAGGGCGCCCACTCCAACTGGTTCACGAGCCACGGCGACGTGTTCCCCGTGGGCGGCTCGAAGATGACGGCCTTCACGCCGGCGATCGAGTACACCGACGAAGAGGGCGCGCCCTACAAGGTCGGGCGGCCCAAGAGCCCCCGTAGCTTTCCCACCCAGCGACTCACGCGCCCCCACGGCGAGTGGAACCACTACTACGTGCGCGCCATCAACGGCGAGGTGCGCCTGTGGGTGAACGGCGAAGAGGTCAACGGCGGCCGCGACTGCCAGCCGGCCACCGGCTACCTGGCGCTCGAGGCCGAGGCGGCGCCCGTGCAGTTCCGCAACCTGCGGATCCGCGAGCTCCCCTGAGGAGTCCCGCTCCCCGGGAACGCGAGGAGCCGAGACGGAATTCTCGGTTGCCGCCTGAATAGACTCGGAGCCGCATGCGACGGTGGTGGCGGCCTGCCGCCACCCGTTCGCCTCGAATGCCTCTCCTTCCCGAGCGCCCCGCCACGGCGGAGCCCGTGACCCAGGTAGCGCGCCGCCACGACCTCGACGCCGTCCGCAGCTTCGCGATGGCCCTCGGCGTGGTGCTCCACGCGTGCCTCTCCCTGTCCTTCGTCCCCTGGCCGATCGCCGACGAGGTCCGCACGGAGGGGATGACCGCGCTGTTCGCGTTCATCCACGGTTTCCGCATGCCGCTCTTCTTCCTCTTGAGCGGCTACTTCGCCGCGATGCTGTGGCAACGCCGGGGCGCGGGAGGGCTCCTCTGGCACCGCGTGCGGAGGGTCCTGGTGCCCATGGTCGTGGCGTGCTTCACCATCCTCCCCCTGATGCACTGGTCCGTGGGCGAGGGGCTCACCCTGCGCTACGCGCCGGAGAGCCTTGGCTCGAACCCGGCGTCGGCGACGTCCGAGGAGCGCGAGACCGACCGCGACCTCTGGGCCGCCGCGCGCGCCGGGGACCTGCCCCGCCTCCGAGCGCTCGCCGCCGAGGGCGAGGACCTCGACGCCAGGGACAGCCTCCAGCTCACCGCTCTCCACTGGGCCGCCACCGCGGACCGGGCCGATGCCTGTGAGCTGCTCCTCGAGCTCGGCGCGGATCCGGAGAGCACCGACGGCTCCGCGGCGACGCCGCTGATCAGCGGCGCCTTCTGGGGCTCCGCGGAGGCCTGCGAGGTCCTCTTGGCTCGCGGGGCGGACCCCGAAGCCCGCAACCAGGACGGCACCCGCGCGGGGGACCTGGCCGAATGGACCTGGGGCGATGAGCGGAGGGGGGCCACCGCCTTCATCGCAGGCCTCATCCGCTTCGAGGTGAACCTCGCCGCCATGCCGGAGAGGGTTCGCGCGACGGCCGCGGTCTTCGGCGTCGACGTCGAGGCACCCGACAAGCGAGGCGGGAACCTGGACCTGTGGTCCGCCGCGCGAGCCGGGAACCTGGACCGCATCGCCGAGCTCGAGGCCGCCGGCGAGGACCTCGACGCCCGGGACGGGCTCAAGCTCACTGCTCTCCACTGGGCGGCGACGGCGGACCAGGCGGAGGCCTGCGAGCTCCTCCTCGACCTCGGCGCGGACCTGGAGGCCAGGGACGGCTCGGAGGGGACCCCGCTCACCAGCGCTGCCTTCTGGGCCTCCCCCGAGGCCTCCGCGGCCCTGCTCGCGCGCGGCGCGGATCCCGACGCACGGAACCAGGACGGCACGAGCGCGAGGGACCTCTCCATGTGGCCCTGGGGTGAGGAGCGCCGGGGAGTCACGCAGTTCATCGCCGGTTTGGTCCGGTACGACGTGGACCTCAACACCATGCCCGAACGCGCCCGCCGCACGGCGGCCGTGTTCGTGGATGCCCCACCGGCGAGGTCCGCGCTCCTGAACCCGACCTCCCGCGGGAGCAGAATCCTGGAGGAGCTCGCCGACTTCGATGTCGGGCACCTCTGGTTCCTCTGGTACCTCATGGGTCTGCTCTTGCTCAGCCTCCCGGTCTTCGCCATCGCCGCGCTCCTGCGCCCGGGGTCGAAGTGGAGCCTCTGCGCCTCTCCCCTCGCGCTCGTGGCCCTGGTGCCACTGACCGCCACGTTCCAGGCGATCATGCTCGGCCGCGGCCTGACGTTCTTCGGGCCGAGTACCTCCTCGGCCCTTGCCTTCGACCCGCTGGTCCTCGGCTACTACGGGGTCTTCTTCCTGTTCGGTGCCGCCGTGTGGGGTCTGGACCCCGGCACCCGCAGCCTGACCCGCGGCTGGCCGGCGATGCTCGCCGTCGCCATCGTGATCTTCCTCACCGCGGGGGCCGCCGCGGAGAGCGCCAAGGGGGGTGAGCTCGAGACCCTCGTCCCCGCTGTGATGCAGGCGGCCTTCGCCTGGACCATGGCCCTCGGCCTGATCGGGCTCTCGGCGAAGCTCTTTCACCGGGAGCGCGCCTGGGTGCGCTACCTCTCCGACGCGTCCTACTGGATCTACCTCGCCCACCTGCCCCTGGTGTTCCTGCTCCAGGGGGCGGTGGCTCGCTGGGAGCTCCCGGCCTGGCAGAAGCTCGGGGTCATGGTGGCCGCGTGCCTCGCCGTGCTGCTCCTCACCTACGCCCTCCTCATCCGCCCGACGCCGATCGGCTGGATGCTCAACGGCAGGCGGCCCGCGCGGCGGGCCTGAGGCCCCTCACTCGCCGCGCACGTCGTAGCAGAGCAGGCGCCTGGGGGAGCCGTCGCCGCGGCCGCGGTTGTTCTGGCACACGTAGAGCAGCCCGTTGCAGATGACGGGCGGCGTCCACGTCTCCGCCGCGTAGAAGAGCGGCGCCTGGGAGACCACCTCGAAGTCCTCCTCGCCCTGCTTCAAGGTCACCAGCTGACCGGTGTCCCCGAGGGCCCACAGGTGCCCGTCCGCCACCATCACGGTGCCCTTCCCGAGGCTCGTGCTCAGGGTGCGCTTGCGATCCCCCTCACCCACCTCCTGGTCGAAGGTCAGCGCCTTACGGATCAGCTCCTCGCCGCTCTTCGGCTCGATGGCCACCAGCGCCCCCGCCCGGCCGGAGACCCCGTCCACCGCGACGATCCTCCCGTCCACGAAGACGGGGGTCGCGAACTCCAGCGCCAGGGAGCGGCGGTCGCGCCAGCGCTCCTCTCCCTTGCCTTCCTCGTCCACGTCCACCACCGCGCTGCCCACGTTGTAGGCCGCCGTGAGGAACACGCTGTCCCCCATGGGCACGGGGCTCGGCCCGTTGACGCTGAGGGTCGTGCGGCTGCGGAAGGGGTACCGGGTGGTGATCTTCCCTTCGGTCGTGAGGATCAGAAGGCCGCCCACCGGGGGGCGGGTCTCTCCGCCGGCGATCACGAGGATGCGCTCCTCCCCGCCGATGGTCGCGAGGACCGGCGAGGCGCAGCTGGGCCCCCACTGATCCCCCGCGCCCCAGCGAGGCTCGCCCGTCTCCAGGTCCAGGGCCCCCACGCAGGGCCCCCAGCTGGAACCGCCGGAGGAGGGCGGCGCGCCGAAGTTCTGCACGATCATGTCGCCGACCACCAAGGGGGACGAGACGATGCCAAAGTAGCCCCGCCCCACATCCATGGCGTCGTTCGTGTTGACGCTCCACTTCTCCTCGCCCGTTGCGAAGTCGAGCACCACCAGCCGGCCACCGACCCCATGCACCACCACGCGCCCGCCGGCGATGGTCGGCGTGGCCCTGGGCCCGTCGTTGTCGAAGTAGCGCCCCGAGTAGCTGCAGGGGAACGAGTGCCGCCAGATCCGCTGGCCGCTGAAGGCGTCGTGGCAGTCCACGTGGACCTCCCGGCCCACGCGGTGGGTGAAGACCAGCCGCCCGTCCGCGACCACCGGGCTCGCGAACCCGTCCCCTCGCTCCAGCTCCCACACCAGCGGCGGAGCCGTCGACCCGAAGTCCGACCGCAGCGGGGCCTCCCGGCAGATCCCGTCCCTGCGCGGCCCGAGGAACGAGCTCCAGTCCTCGGTGACCGCGCCCTCCGCCAACGGACGCGGCGCCGCGTGGAAGGTCAGCCCGGGCGTCACGGCGGGCTCCGCCGGCGGCTCCTGCGGGACGAGGAACGCGAGGGCACAGACAGAGGCGGCGATGGTCATAGGCGGATGGGGAGCAGTCGGTCCGTCCCGGCCGGAGCGCCGGGTCCCATGACCCTTCGAGCGGCCCTCAGGCGAGGATGCCCGGTACCAGCTCCCCGTGCACGTCCGTGAGGCGGAAGTCGCGGCCCTGGAAGCGGTAGGTGAGCCGCTCGTGGTCGAGCCCCAGCTGGTGCAGGAGCGTGGCGTGGAGGTCGTGGGTGGAGACGGGGTCCCTCACCACGTTGTAGGAGTGGTCGCAGGTCTCCCCGTGGGTGACCCCCGGCGCGAACCCGCCGCCGGCGAGCCAGATGGAGAAGCAGCGCGGGTGGTGGTCCCGGCCGTAGTTCTCCTTGGTGAGCTCCCCCTGGCTGTACACGGTGCGGCCGAACTCTCCGCCCCAGACCACGATGGTGTCATCGAGGAGCCCGCGCTCCTCCAGGTCCTGGACCAGCGCGGCGGAGGGTTGGTCGGTGTCCTTCACGCACTTCGTGAGGTCCTTGGGCAGGTTGCCGTGGTGGTCCCAGCCCATGTGGAAGAGCTGCACGAAGCGCACGTCACGCTCGGCCATGCGGCGGGCGAGCAGGCAGTTGCGCGCGAAGGTCCCCGGCCGGCGCACGTCGGGGCCGTAGCGCTCCAGCACCGACTCCGGCTCGTCGGAGATGTCCGTCAGGTCCGGCACCGCCGCCTGCATGCGGAAGGCCAGCTCGTACTGCTCCACCCGCGTATCGCGCTCGGGGTCCTCATCGTCCCGAAGGCCGTTGAGCCGCTTCAGGTCGTCCAGCATCGCCCGGCGGCGGTCCCGGTCGATCCCCGGCGCGTTCGCGAGGTACAGCACCGGGTCCTCGCCGCTGCGCAGCTTCACGCCCTGATGGCGGGTGGGCAGGAAGCCGCTCCCCCACAGCCGCGCGTAGAGGGGCTGCTTGGTGGCGCTGGAGGACACCATCACCACGAACGTCGGCAGGTCCTCGTTCATGGACCCCAGCCCGTAGGAGAGCCACGCCCCCATGCTCGGCCGCCCCGCCAGCTGGGAACCGGTCTGGGCGAAGGTGATGGCGGGGTCGTGGTTGATGGCCTCGGTGACCATGGAGCGCACGATGCAGAGCTTGTCCGCGATGGCGCCCGTGTGGGTGAGCAGGTCCCCCATGAGCGCGCCGCTCTCCCCCCGGCGCGTGGCCCCGAACTTCGAGGGCGCGATGGGGAACGAGGACTGGCCCGACGTCATCGTGGTCAGCCGCTGCCCCTGGCGCACGGACTCGGGCAGCTCCACGCCGAAGCGGTCCACGAGCCCCGGCTTGGGGTCGAGGGTCTCGAACTGCGAGGGCGCCCCCGACTGGAAGAGGTAGATGACCCGCTTCGCCTTGGCCTTGGGCCCCGACGCGAGCGAGCCGCCGAAGGCAGGGTCGAGGCTCCCGAGGGCCAGGGCCCCGAGCCCGGCCACGCCTCCACCGAGGAAGGTGCGCCGGTTGGTGCGCAGGGCGGCGCCGAGGGCGGCGGACCGCCGGAGGTCGAGCTGGTCACTACTCATCGCTGGGTGATCGCCTCGTCGAGGTTCAGGATCGTGGAGGCGATCATCGTGTACGCCGCCCACTCGGGGGTGCGGGTGCGAGGTGAGGCGGCCGTGGCGCCCACGCCGAGCAGCTCCACCGCGGCCATCGAGTCCGCCTCGAACTCGCTCCGGTACCGCGCGAGGGCCCCCTTGAGGACCTCCAGCTCGGCGGCGGTGGGCCCGCGGGAGAGGACGGCTCGCATCCCGAGGGTCACCCGGGCGTCCTCCCCCTCGGCCTGGAGCATGCGCTTCGCCAGGTGACGCGAGGCCTCCAGGTAGGTCGGTCCGTTGAGCAACGCCAGCGCCTGGAGCGGCGTGTTGGTGCTCGGCCTCCGGGCGGTGCAGAGCTCGAAGCCCGGCGCGTCGAAGGTGGTCAGCTGCGGGTGCGGCACGGTCCGCTTGCGGTAGGTGTAGAGCGATCGACGGAAGAGGTCGTCCCCGGTGGACTCGACGTAGGCCCCCTGGCCGGCGCCGCCCGCCAGCTCCTTCCAGAGCCCCGCGGGCTGATACGGCTTCACCGACGGCCCGCCGACCTTCTGCACGAGGAGCCCGGACGCCAGGAGCGCCTGGTCGCGGACGCTCTCGGCGTCCAGCCGGTGCCGCGGGCCCCGCGCCAGCCAGCCGTTGGCTGGGTCCCGTTCCCGCGCGGCGGCGCTCGCCTCCGAGGACTGCCGGTAGGTGGCCGACAGCGCGATCCGCCGCTCCAGCGCGCGCAGGTCCCAGCCGCTCGCCACCAGCTCGGCGGCGAGGTGGTCGAGGAGCGCGGGGTGCTCGGGCCGCGCGCCGCGAATACCGAAGTCCTCGGCCGTCGCGACGAGGCCGCGCCCGAAGAAGCTCGCCCAGACGCGGTTGACCGCCACGCGGGCCGTGAGCGGGTTGGCCGGATCCACCAGCCAGCGCGCCAGCCCGAGCCGGTCCCGGCGCGCCCCCTGGGGCAGGCCGCCGAAGACCCCAGGGATGTCAGGGGTCAGGACCTCCCCCTCCGGGTGGTCGTACTGTCCGCGCCGCAGGAGCCGCGTCTCCCGGGGCTCCTCGCGATCGCGGAGCACCATGGCGGTGGGGACCTCGTCCCGCTCGATCCGCTCCAGCTCCGACCGGGTCTTCGCGAGGCGGCGCCGCGCCCGGGCCGCCTCCTCGTCGAAGACCGCGAGGTAGAACGGCCCGCCATCCTCGAGCGCGGCTCGGCCCCGGGCCAACGCCAGCACGGCCCCCTCGCCCAGGGCATGGCCGTCGACCCGGAAGTCGAGCAGCTCCCCCTTCAGGTCCCCCGCGTAGCGCCGCGTCCCGAGCCGCAGGGGCTCCTCGGTGGCGAGGGTTCCGTTCAGACGGTCGAC
>CAZEFP010000113.1:0-8456 GCA_964511565.1 uncultured Planctomycetaceae bacterium | reverse complement strand
CCTCGAGTACTCGGTCGGCGGAGTGGTCACGGACGCCAATGGCCAGCCGATCGAGGGGGTCACCGTCAGCTGCTGGTGGGCCTCCTCCGACGAGAACCGCCTCCCCGACCGGCACTTCCCACCCCGGTTCGCCAGCGTCACCGAGCCGCCGAGCCCACACGGCAGCCTGTCCATCAATGGCCCCTTCATCGACGACATGCAGAGCGTCACGACGGACGCCATGGGCCGCTTCTCCTTCGCGGTCGCGGGGCCAGGGGCCGTGGAGCTGCACGCACCCGCCAGCGACTTCATCGGTCGGGAGGGGCTCTCCTTCCACTCCGAGGGCTCCACCACGACCATCCGACTCGGCAACGGGCAGCTCGACCTCGCGGCCACCAACATCGTCCTGAACTTCGAGCCGGTGGACGCGAGCTCACCCGAAGCGCCGCAGTCGCTGGGCTACGGCGCCTCACCGAGCCTCGAGGAACAAGCCCTCCTCGAGGGGCTCTTCCGAAACCACAGGTCGTCCCGGGCGCCGGACGGCTCAGCGGACTCGGGCCCGGACTGGCTGGCCTCGTCGGTGGAGGTGCAGCTCACCGAGGCCGAGCCTCAGGTCCATCAGGTGACGATTCAGCTCTTCAAGACCGCGAAGCTGAGGGGCCGACTGCGGGCGGATGCTGGCGGACCGGAGGGGATCGACTGCTTCCTGCGACTGCTCTCCAAGTCCGTCCCGGGGGGCGCGGCTCGCCAGCAACACACCTCCACCGACGAGAACGGCGAGTTCACGTTCGAGCGATGCGCGCCCGGCGAGTACTTCCTCTACGCCCGCTCCGGCGGCGAGGATGGACAGGACTACAGCCTCCGGCTGGCGTTCACGCTCGACGAGGATGAAGAGCGTTACATTGACGACCGCCTGACCCCGTCAGGCAGGATCCGTGGAATCGTCCACGACCGTGAGGGCTTACCGCTGGTCGGGGTCGACGTCCGCGCCACGGGGCGCCGGAACGGCAACCTGACCCGACGTGCCACCACCGACGCCAGCGGCATCTACACCCTTACGGGTCTCTACGAGGGCGAGTACGAGGTGAAGCTCGCCAACAACGGCGTCGAGAGGAGCCTGATCATCGAGGTACCGCCGGGGGGCGCGGTGCTCGAGGCGGACCCGCTCGTCGCCTCGGACATCTGACTCCACCCTCAGTTCCAGACCTCGGCGGGCCCGTTGAGGAGCGCCTCCGGAGGCACGCGACCGGCGAGCGGGTCGGCGCAGAGCGGGCAACCGCTGGAGGCGTGAACCGGCTGCCCGTGACGCGCCGCCTCGAACTGCGCACGGGTTCGTTCCACCGCGGCGGCCCGCGCAGCCTCCTCAAGCTGCCCCTCCACCTCTCCGGAGGGGGCACTCCCCTCGGGGCCCCTTCGACCCTGCGCCCCGGTTCGCCCCCCCTCCGGCGCCCCGCACCCCAGCGCCAGGAGGAGCAGCAGCCCGGTGAGCGAGGTCGTGGTGGGAGAGGTCATGGGATCGGACTCGAAGGCAGCCTCGGACCGACCGGCGGGCGGCCCCGCACGATCTTAATCCCACCGGGGTGGCCCCATGGAGGCATGATCGGGCCCACGTCCCTAGACTCGCGCCGTGCAGCACTCCAACGACGGGGCCAGGCCCTCCATTCTCTTCCTCTGCGGCCACAACGCTGGCCGCTCCCAGATGGCCGCCGGCTGGGCCCAGGCGCTGGGCGGCGACGGCGTACGGATCTTCTCCGGGGGCTCGTCCCCCGCCGAGGTGGTCAACCCCGTGGCGGTGGACGCCATGGCCGAGGTCGGGGTGGACATCTCGGGCGCCCAGCCGAAGCGCTGGACCGAGGAGGTCGTCGCCAGGGTCGACGTGGTCGTCTCCATGGGCTGCGGCGACCGATGCCCGATTCTCCCGAGTCAGCGCTACCTCGACTGGACGCTCACGGACCCGGCCGGGCAGGGGATCGAGCTCGTGCGCACCGTGCGAGATGAGATCAAGGTCCACGTCGAGCAGCTCCTCGCCGAGCTCGGGGTGCCCGCCGCATGAATCAGCGCGCACTCCTCGCCGAGTTCGTGGGGACGGCCGCGCTCCTCGCCGGCGTCGTGGGCTCGGGCATCATGGCCGAGCGCCTCTCGCCCGGCGACGTCGGCCTGCAGCTCCTGCAGAACGCCATCGCCACGGCGGCGGTCCTCGTGGCGCTGATCCTGGCCCTGCAGAGTGCCTCCGGCGCCCACTTCAACCCGGCGGTCACCCTCGCAGCGCGACTCTCGGGTGGCCTCTCCACTCGGGAGGCCCTGGAGTACACCGCGGCCCAGGTCGCCGGCGCGGTCGTCGGCGTTTGCCTCGCCAACCTGATGTTCGAGCTCCCGGCCATCGAGGTCTCGACCAAGGCTCGCGCAGGCTCGCACCTGCTCCTCGCGGAGTTCGTGGCCACGCTGGGCCTGGTGGGAGTGATCCATGGCGTGGTCCGCTCGGGCCGCGCCCACCTCGCCGCCTACGCCGTGGGCGCGTACATCGCGGGCGCGTACTACTTCACCTCGTCCACCAGCTTCGCCAACCCCGCGGTCACGATCGCGCGGGCGCTCACGGACACCTTCGCCGGCATCGCCCCCGCCAACGTGACGCCGTTCATCGCCGTCCAGCTCCTTGGCGCCGTCGCGGCGGTTCCGCTGCTGCGCCGGATCTACCCGGACCCGACCGACGAGACACCCGCAGGGTGATCAGAGCACCACACCTGTGATCGGCACCCGCACCAGCGGCTTCTTCTCGTAGCCGGTGTCGAAGGCCAGCTCGCAGCGGATCGTACCCTTGAAGCCGGCCGGCACGCTCGTGATGGTCACCGTCGCCTCGAGCGCGTCTTCGCCCTCGATCGGCCGGGTCTTGACGCTCATGCAATCGGCGAGCGGCACCTCCAGCCCGAGGGTTCCCCGGATGTAGGCCCGCGCCTTGCTGAGGTCGATTCCCGGCTTCGTTGCCACCAGCTTGACCCGTTGCTGCAGGGTCTGGCCCGCGCGCATCTGCCCGAAGCTGACGACTGCAGGGGTGATCTCCAGGTCCCCGAGGACCCGATAGTTGGTGAGGATGTTGACGCAGAAGTTCGAGGACGAGAGCCCGAAGGTCCGCCCGCGGGCCTTGGCTGCCGCGCGGCGCTTGACCATCGTCGGGGTCTCCGGCATCGGTTCGTCCGACACGAACAGGAAGCGATAACCGCCTGGTCCCTCCTTCATTCCCGCGGCGAGCCGGACCCGAAGCTTCCAGTGCTTGGACCGTCCTTCAGCGTCCGGCTGCACGGGCTCGAACCGGAAAGTCATCCCCGGCGGCAGGGGGAGCCGCGAGGCCTCGTCCTGGGTGAAGCGAACGGGTCTCCCGTTGGTGCTGATGATGTCGATCTCGCCCGAGCGTTCCTCGTCCGCGCGGAAGTCCCCAAGACCAATCCGGCCGGAGTGACCCGGATCCGGGGCTCGACGTTGGCGATCAGGACAAACGTGGTCGGGAGCTCCGAGGCGTTGGTGAGCAGCTGGGTCGTCAGCTTCGACCGGTCCGGCTTGAGGAGCGTGTCCACCTGCAGATCGAGCGCGACGTCTGCGTTGGGAGGGATGGGCTCGCCGATCGTGTAGGCCTGATACTCCTCCGCTCCCTGCGCCTTGAAGCTCAGCTTCGGGTCCAGGCACCCGCAGTTGGGGATCACTCGTTCGATGACGAGAGGCCCACCGCCTCCACTCTTGAAGTCGAAGCGGTGGTGGATCTGATCACCCTGCCTGAGGATCAGGGTCTCGAAGGTCGCCTTGCTGGCGTCAACGACGATCGAGGGCTTGGAGTCGTCTCCGGGACGGCCTGAAGCCCTTCCCGAGGCGCTGGCTTCCGCGTGGGGAGCCGCAGGCCATTCGGCGGCGGCCGACCCTCCCATGACGGGCATGAGCGCGAGGGTCAGGGCGGCCAGTGCGAGACGTGGAGCGATGCCGTGGGGGTCCGATCGTTGCATGACTTGGGTTCGAGCGTTTCCGTGACCGTGAATGCTATCGCACTCCCGCAGTCCCCGCGCCGCCTCGGAGCGGCGTCTGTACGGGGCCACAAAGAAGGCGCCCCCCGCCGAGCCGTGCTCGGCGAGGGGCGCCCTCGTTGCCTGCAGCGGGCAGCGCCCGCTGGGCTCCAAGATCAGTTGAAGGTGATCTCGTAGCCGTCGGTGAAGTTCGACGTGGCGGAACCGCCAACGGCGTCGCGGTGCCAGGCCTGGAAGTTCCAGGTCTCACCGGCGGCCACGGCCACGAAGCCCGTGGGCTGCGGGATCTGCGTGTTGTCGATGGCGAGGGTGATCTGCCCGCCGGCGCCAGAGTTCTGGATCTGGCCCGGGCCGACGTAACGGCCGATCGCGCCGCCGAGGCACAGGTTGCCCTGGCTGCCGCCGGGGTTGGCGACGGAGCCCTGGGTCTGCGACGTCAGGAAGAAGCCGAAGGAGTTGATCGGCAGGTCGTTGGCCTCGAGGACGAGGTCGTTGGCCGAAGCCGAGTTGCTACCGGAGGCGCTCATCGAGGCGGCGACGCCGGTGGAGTTGGCGTTGGCCGTGCAGTAGTTGGTGCCCGGGGCGATCGGGCCGCTGCTGCAGATGACGCCGTTCCAGACGCGCGGGCTGAAGTTACCGCCGGCGAAGGGAGCGTTGTCCGCCGCGCCGAGGTCGAGGGTGATCACACCGTCGCCGCTCACGTAGTTCTGGTTGGCACCGGTGCCGTTCGTGTAGGCGTGGGCCATGGTGATGCCGGTGGTGAAGTTGTCACCGACCAGGCACATGCCGTAGGTACCCGGAGCCAGGGAGAAGGGCGTCACGAGGTCGACCTGGGACTGGGCGCCAGCACCGTTTCCGATGCCGAGACCGTCGTCCTCAGCCACGAGCGTCCAGGCGCCAGCGTTGCCCTCGTTGCCGAGGTACGTGCCGGGGACCGTGTAGACCGAGATCGCGGTCTGAGCGCTACCCGTGTTGACCTGCAGCTGCGCGATCGAGATGGACTGGGTGACCGTGATGTCGAAGTAGACGGCGCCGCCAGCGGCTCCACCGTTGTTGTTCGCGAAGGTCGTCTCGACGCAGTTCGGAGCGGGCGGGGGGGGCGGGACCTGCTCGGAGACCTGGATGGTTCCGAAGCCGGTCGAGCCGTTCCAGCCGCCGACGCGGACGAAGTACTGGGTACCCGCCACGACGTTCGGGACGGTCACGGCGCTCTGAAGGCCGCAGCTGTCGTCGTTGCACTCGATCAGGTTGAGCGCGGTGCAGGAGCCGTCGAAGACCTCCATGGCCGTGTCGTAGCTCGAGCCGCAGAGCTCGAAGCGCAGGTCCTGGGTGCTGGCCGCGGTGTACGTGTACCAGATGTCCGGGGCGGTGGTGCCAGCGCAGGCGAAGGGGAACAGGCCCTCGTCGATGGCGATGGTGTTGTCCGTGGCCGCGGGGGTGTTGAGCGTCAGGGCAGTCGCCGTGGCGCAGGTGTCGTTACCGACGCCCGGGGGCGGGGTGACCTCGGTGATGTTGAGCGTTCCGAAGCCCGTGCCGCCGGCGAAGCCAGCGATGCGGAGGAGGTAGGTGTTACCGACGGCGACGCCGCCGACGGTGACGGAGCTCTGGAGGCCGCACGAGTCGTCGTTGCACTGAATCTCGTTCAGCGCGGCGCAGGTGCCGCTGTAGACCGTCAGAGCCGTGTCGTAGCTCGAGCCGCAGAGGTCGAACTGGAGGTCATCGGTCGTCGCAGCGGTGTACGAGTACCAGATGTCCGGGCCGCCGCCGCCGGCGCAGTTGAAGGGGATCACGCCCTCGTCGATGGCGAGGGTGGTGTCAAACGCCGTCGCGCCGAGGGGCGCGGTCGCAGCGGTTGCGCAGTCATCGTTGGTAGCCTGCGCGGAAGCCGCGCTGGCAATGCACAGGGCCGCCACGAAGGTGGTGCTGGTCTTCTTAAACATGAAGAGTGGGGAAGGTAGGGAAGAGGAGTCCGAGCGCCGGGACAGGGGTGACCCGAGTTCAGGAAAGAGTTCTGGGTGCAACCCGGCAGCAAACTCCGAGCGCATACCTGCAAAAGTACCCCACGCTCCCGCGATCTGGGCGACCAGAATCGCTCGACCTGTCGCCTCACCGGCATCGGTTCCGCTCTGGACACTTCTTTTGGTCTCATGTGGTCCGCATTGAGGCACTCGGTCCACGAGGTTCCTGGCGGGTGAACCCGCCCGATTCGCGTCGCGCTGGCTGCCCCCCGCCACAGGGAGATCGGGAGAGCGCGAATCGGGTCTCAGCCCTTAGGCTGGATGAGCAGCGCCTCGACCAGCCCCCCGCCCACGAAAATGCGTCACCTCCCTGCCATCGCAGCCGTCTTCACCCTCAGCCTCGGCGTCGCCGGGGCGAACCCCGGGGCCCGGAGCCAGGAGCCCACGTCCCTGGAGGCGCTGATGGAGGAGGTCAATGAGCTCATGCTCCGCCTGCCGCTCCGCTATCACATCCGGGCCTACGAGTCGCTCGCGAAGTCTCGGGAGCCCGAGGCGATCAGCGAGCTGGCCCGCCGGTATGAGAAGCCTGACCTACCGAAGGACCAGGAGCGCTACCTGATGGCCTCGTCCCTCTCCACCATCGGCAAGAAGGGGAAGGATGGGCTCGCGGAGGCCCTGGCCGCCTGGCGCGAGGACGCCAACGCTGCCGCGGACGCGTGGCTCTGGCGGATGGCGCTCGAGGTGGAGATCCAGCTGGCCGGCCCAGAGGGCGCCATCGAGGTGGCCCGGAACTCGAAGGACGTGGCCCTGCGGGGCGCCGCCATCGAGGCCCTCGCGGCGGCCTCGAGTGAGGTCCTGTACGACCTGATCCCCGAGCTCCTGCAGAGCCCGCCGAAGAAGGAGCAGGCCCAGATCGCCATGATGGGAGCCTACGCCACAGCGCTCACGGCGCTGGGCAACAAGAAGACCCAGACGGAGACCCCCTGGAAGAAGCTGGCGCTCACGCTCGTGGCCACGCTCGAGGACGAGGACGTACCGAGAGCGGCCAAGCTGGTCCTCGCCAGGCACCTGGCTGCGGAGCTGGACGCGGACTCCGTGGTGCTCGAGGCCGCGGCGTGGCGGACCCTCCTCGCCAAGCGAGCCCAGGAAGCCAAGGAGCGCCGGAAAGGGGGCGACAAGCCCGCACCGAAGGCGGACGAGGCCGACGACGAGTACGTGCGCCCCCGGTTCTTCGGGGTCGAGGTGACCGGCGAGCGAATCTGCTACCTGCTCGACCTGTCCGACTCCATGGCGGCCCCTATCCCGCCGGAATGGAAGCCCAAGGGCGCCCCGGAGTCCGGCCCCAGGGTTCGCAAGAAGCGGAAGAAGGGCGACCTCCCCACGGAGGCGGACATCCCCTGGTACATCGTCAAGACCCGCTTCGATGTGGCCCGCGAGCACCTCAGGGTCTCCCTCGAGCGGCTCCAGCCGGACCAGAAGTTCTGCGTGATCGGGTTCGGCTCGAACGCCGAGTACATCAAGGGCACCAAGGGCATGGTCAAGGCCACCCCGGGCAACGTGAAGAAGGTCCTCAAGGAGCTCGACGGCATCAAGATCGGCGCGCCGCAGGGCGAGCGCGTCCACGGGACGATCTGGGGTGACACCAACCTCCACGCCGGCCTCAAGCTCGCGTTCGCCACCTCGAAGAAGGGGCGCGTCAAGGGGGCGGGCTATGTCGACCCGGAGACCTTCGTGAGCGGCGCGGACACCCTCTTCGTGCTGAGCGACGGCGACCCCTCGGTGGACGACTACACGGTCACCGACGTCGACTATGGCGACGGGAGGGTCATCACCGACAAGGAGAGCAAGCGCGAGGGGAAAGAGAGGACCATGAACATGAACTTCATCGGCCCTTACTCCAACTGGCCCCTGCTCCTCGAAGACACGCGCCGGATGAACATGCTGCGCGAGCTGGAGATCCACGTCATCTCGGTCGGCGATGCCGACGAGCAGGCCCTGGGGATGCTCGCGGACATCGGGCTCGGCAAGCTCCAGGTCTTCGGGCGGTCCAAGGACTGAGCCGTCCCTCGCGCCCGAGCCGCGGCGCCGGCTCCCGCGTCAGCCCGACCGGGCTCCGGCGACCGCCTCGAGCCAACCCGTTCCGAACCGGTCGTCAGGCTCGAGGTAGTGCCCTTCGCTCCACTCGTTGAGCGAGGCCACGAAGACCAAGGGATCCTCTAGGATCGAGGGGAAGGCGAGCGCTCGGGAAAGGTGAGCCTGGAAGTGCTCGGGGTGCTCTCCAGTGATGACCGGGGACCAGGGGTAGCGATCGGGACGCGTCTTCCCGAAGTCCGCCCCCCGCGGTGAGGCGTCCCAGCCGGGTGCGACCGAGGGCATGTAGGGCAGCCCGGAGCGCGCTCCGAAGCCAGCCCACTCCCCCTCCCGCCGGGCCGCCATCTCGCGATAGTCCTGCAGGGAGGGCCCCTTCCACTCGGGCAGGAGCACATAGTGGGTCACGGCGTCGAAGCCGAGG
>CAZEFP010000112.1:0-8524 GCA_964511565.1 uncultured Planctomycetaceae bacterium | reverse complement strand
TTGGCGGTCATCCTGGTCTGCAGGCAGAGGCTCCCCGGGCGCTTCCTCGGCCTGAGCACCTCGGGCCTCTCCCTCCTCTGCGCAGCGCTGGTCGTGGAGCAACTGAACGTCGGCCAGGAGGAGTCCCTGCTCGCACCCGCCCTCCGGATCGCCGGCGCAGCCTCCTTCCTGCTCGCCTCGCTCGCGCTGACCGCCAGCTCACGGGGCCCCGAAGGCTGCACGTCTTCGCCGCCCGACGCCCCTGGCCACGCCGGTACATGAGGGGATCGCAGGACCCACGGTGCTCCTCTTCCGCGTGATCATCGGTCGCGCATCGACGCGGCCGTCGTCACCGCGACGAGCGGACTCCACCACCCTGTGCGCCTCGCCCTGCCCATCGAGGCGCACGCGCAGGGGACCACGGGCCGCGGCCGTTGATCGAGGCTGGCGCCCCGGCGCCGTCGGCGGTGGCGCCGCCTCCGAAGGGGCAGCGCGCCGCCCCACCGGGCTCAGGGCCGTGGGCCGGCAGCGGCACCTTCCACAAGGGGGCCCCCATCCACCAGGGGGTCGACCCACCGGAAGAAGAGCGGCGGCACCAGGGCCGTGAGCATCATCGCCGGATACCCCGCAGGCAGCAGGGGCGCCTCGCCCGGTAGCGTCCGCAGCCGGTGATAGGGGCGGCTCGCGTTCGCGTGGTGGTCCGAGTGCCTGGGGAGCTGGAACAGGTGAGCGCTGCTCACCACATGGCTGCTGTTCCACGAGTGATGGGGCTGGACACGCTCGTACCGGCCGGGACTGATCTCCTCGCGCATCAGACCGTAGTGCTCGATGTAATCCACCGTCTCGAGCAGGAGGACGGCGAAGAGCGCCTGCCCCGCGTAGAACGCGAACCCCGTCCACCCGAAGAGCCAGAGCAGCCCTCCGGCGAGCGCGACCTGACTCAGGGCCATGCGTAGGCGCCGGTCCCGGAGCGACCAGCCGATCCCTTGCTTCTCCGTTCGCCGCGCCTCGAGGCGCCAGGCGCTGGGGATCGACTGAACGATGGAGCGGATCCAGAAGGCGTACAGCCACTCACCGCGGCGCGACGTGGCCGGGTCCTTCGGGGTCGCCACGTGCTTGTGGTGGCCGAGCACGTGCTCCACGCAGAAGTGGGCGTAGAAGACGCTGGTCATCAGCGCCTCGCCGAGCCCGCGGTGCAGCGCCTTGCTGCGGTGCATCAGCTCGTGGGCCACGTTGATGCCGCCGGCGCCGGTCACGAGGCCCATGGAGAGGCCGAGGCCGAGCCACTCGTGGCCCACGGGCGGGACCTCGCGGAGGCACCACAGGGTCCAGGCCAGCACCGCGAACTGCATGGGCGCCCAGAGCTCGAGCCACAGGTCGTGGACCCTGGACTCCCCGGGCCGGGCGTCGACCTCGTCGTCGTCCACCCGCGACGGTCCCACCAGCCGATCCCCGAGGGGGATCATCCCGAACACGTACAGGAGCGGCAGCCACACCCACGGGCCGCGCAGCTCCAGGGCGGCCAGGTGGACCACCGGGAGCAGGTAGGCGACGGCGAAGAGCAAGCGCGGCATGTCCCCGATCCTAGTCGCCAGGGGACGAAACTGAAGCCCGACGTCCCTGGGATGCCAGGCTCTCAGTCTCACCGGGAGGACGCTCACGGCGATCCTGCGGGGGGATGCGCTGCTGGGGTCCGCAGCGGCGGCCTCAGCGCCCGAGCTCGTCGACCCCGATCCGCACCGAGGCGATCCAGGGCGGCGCCCCCTCGGTCCAGTGGCCGTAGGTGGTGGCCACGATGGTCCCGTCCCCGAGCAGCTCGAGCGCGGGGTAGGCGCAGTCGGCCCGGACGAGGTTGTCCATGAGCCGCAGGCGCAGGTCCCCCTGGCCGCCGGACACCACCTCCTCGAAGGTGCCCACCCAGGCCACCCAGTCCCCATACCGCGGGCTGTCCAGCCCGGTGTCCCGGTAGCTGATGAAGAGGCGCCCGTCGGGGAGCTCCAGCACCTGGTGCCGGTCGCCGGTGAGCGCCCCGGAGAGCGGCCGCGGCGCGGACCAGGTGCGGCCGTCGTCGGTGGACTCGATGAACTGGCTGTTGCGCTGGCGGCTGTTCTCCCGGAGCAGCAGGACCGTGCGGTCCCCGCGGCGGATCACCCCGGGCTCGCAGAGGTGGCCGTGGGGCCAGCGGCTGATGGCCCGCGGCGCCGTCCAGGTCACCCCGGCGTCGGTGGACTCGGTCTGGTAGAGGGTGAAGCCAGACCACTTGCCCCCGGGCCCGAAGAAGCGGCCGTCGTCGTGGAACCACGCGCAGGTACGCCCGTCGGCCATGCGCAGGTGGTCCCCCATGACCACGATCCCGCCCCAGGGGGCGTCGCCGCCCACGGGTTCGAGCTCGGACCAGGTCCGGCCGTCGTCGGAGGAGAGCGCGCGCCGGGCGGGGAAGAGCCCCGACCACAGGATCAGGTTGGAGGTCTCCCCGTCCTGCGAGGTGATGCGCTCGATGACCGGGACCTCCCGCGAGGTGGCGAAGGACGCGGGCAGCGGCAGGCGCTCGCTCCAGGTGCGGCCGCCGTCCTCCGAGCGCTTCATGCAGATCCCTCCCTTGCCGTGGCCCTTCGGGTACACGCAGAGGATCGTGCGGCCGTCCTCGAGGAGGTAGGTCGTGGGGTGGCCCAGGTACTGCCCCGGGTCGCGGTCCACCACCACGAGGCGCTCCTCGTCCCCGGCGAGGTCCAGCTCGGGGATCGTCCAGCCCCGGGAGGGCGCCGCGTGTTCGGAGAGGCGCCGCGGCTTGGCGTGGCCGCCCTCGACGCGCTCCACCAGAACGTCGAACACCGCCCCCGCCTGGAAGGCGCTGGCCTCGTCCGTGGGGTGCCAGCCGTCCGTGCGCCACGCTGACGTCGCCTCGGCCCCTCGAGCGCGGTCGGCGTCGTGCACGGCGACCAGCGGGACCTGCTGGCGACCCGCCGTGCGGCGCGCCACCTCGGCGTAGGTCTCCACCATGCGATCGAAGCCCCAGGGGTCGTCGACGCCGTAGGGGAAGCTGCCGTGGCTCTCCCGCAGGGCGTCGGTCCACATGGTGGCCGAGGGCTGGAGCAGGATCACGTCGGTCCCCGCGCCGCGGATCGTGGTGATCATGTCCGTGAGGTTGGAGCGGTACGCCCCCGGCGCCACCGCCGGGAAGTCCTCCCCGCGGGGGATGTCCACCACCGAGTCGTTCACCCCGAACTGGATCACCACCACGTCGGCGTCGCGGGAGAGCACGTCGCGGCCGAGGCGGCGCAGGGCCGATCCGGAGGTGTCGCCCGGGCGGCCCGCGTTCTCCACCTCGATCCGGAGCTCGGGATAGCGCGCCTCCAGGAGCGCGTCGAGCCGCGCGGGCCAGGGGGTGCGAGCGTCCCGGCGCTGGGAGGTGAAGGAGTCTCCGAACGCCACGACCCGCAGGGTCAAGGGGTCCGTGGCCGCCGCTGGCGCGGAGGCCGTGACCTGGGGAGCGAGGAGGAGCAGCGGCAGGGCGAGGAGCATGGGAGATGTGCGGCGCGTCGTGGAGAAAGCGGGGCGGCGGAGGATCAGCGGAGGATCAGCGGAAGAGCGCGTCGGCGGGGACCTGGACCTCGGCGCCGACCCCGGGACCGGCCCAGCGCACCTGGAGCCCGGCGCCCCCGCGCGAGTTGAACCACTCCACGCGCAGCGCGTGGAAGCCCCCGCGCAGGGCCACCTTGCCCGCGCGCCGGTCCATGCCGTGGAGCCCGTCGTTGTCCACCACCAGCTCGCCGTCGATGAAGAGGCGGCTGCCGTCATCGGAGGCGGTGGCGAAGGTGAAGAGGCCGTCCTCCGGGACGTTGAGGAAGCCCTCGAAGGCGATGGCGCACTGCTCGGAGCGGGTGGCGAGGCCGATGTCGAAGGTGAGGGCGTCGCGGGTCTCGAGGGGCGCGCGCCCCTCCATCTGGTCCAGGGTCTGCCAGCCGCCCTCGTAGAGCTTCGCCCGCAGCCCCTGGGTGGGCGGGACGAGGACCTGGGTGGCGGCCTTCCACTCGTCGGGACCGAGGACGCGGTAGCTCGCCGCGGCGGGGAACGGGCTCGCGCCGCGCCCGTCGAAGGCCCGGGCGCGCAGGGTCAGCGAGCGGTCCACCCGTACGGGGCCGTCAGCCGCGGGCGAGTCCGCGGTGGGCTCCGAGCCGTCCAGGGTGTAGCGGGCCACGGCGCCGGGGCGAGTGGTGAGCGAGACCTCGACCGGGGACACCGCCACCGCGCCGGCGGGCTCGATGGCGACCCGGGGGGGCGAGAGGTAGAGGGACACCCGCGAGAGCGCCGGCGCGGCCTGGCTCCCGAGGATCTCCACCCGGAGCCCGGTGGCGGTCTGCTCCCCCACCGTGAGCCCACGCGCGGGCCCGATGGTGGTGCCCTCGCCGATGGGCTTCCACCGCCCCTTCGGACCCCGGCACAGGACCCGGAAGCGCTCGACCCGCTGGCCGCGCTGGATGGGCTCCCCGAGCCAGACCTCGTCGAAGGTCACCGGTGAGGCGAAGTCCCACTCCGCCCAGGCGCGCGCGGGCCCCTCCACGTCATGGCCGTCGTCCACGGCCCAGAAGGTGTCGCGGCCGGGGTCGAGGACGTGGTCGGCCCCGAAGCGTGCCTCGCCGCCGCGCACGTTCGAGGCCCGCGCCGTGACGCCTCCGTCGGCCGCCAGCGCCTGGAGGGCGCAGCGGCCGTAGGTGGCGTCGAGCACCTCGCCGAGGGCGGCGAGTCGCGCCACGTCGGTGTCGGTGATGAGCCCACGGTCGTCCGGCGGGATGTTCAGGAGGAAGTTCCCGCCGCGGCCCACGGACGCGCGGTATGTCTCCATCAAGAGGTCCAGGCTCTTCACGCCGTCGTCGAGCCCCGCCTTCCAGAACCAGCCCGGCCGGATCGAGGTGTTGCACTCCGCCGGCACCCAGTGGGTCCCGTCCGCGTGGCCGCGGTTGAGCTCCGCCGTCTTGGAGGTGCCGACGGTGATCTCGTCCCGGCGCAGGGTCGCCCAGTTGGTCTCGCCGCCGATGGCGCGCTCGTTCCCGCACCAGCGCACGTCCGGTCCGGCGTCCGAGAAGATCACGGCGTCCGGCTGGTGCTCCCGCACGGTGGCGATGTACCGCGGCCAGTCGTAGACCTGCCGCTTGCCGTTGGGTCCTTCCCCGCAGGCGCCGTCGAACCAGACCTCCTTGATGGGTCCGTACCCGGTCAGCACCTCCGTGAGCTGGGTGACGAAGTGGTCGTCGTAGGGAACACCCGTGCCGTAGCAGGCCTCGTGGCGATCCCACGGAGAGAGGTACACACCCAGCCAGAGTCCCTCGGCCGCGCACGCCTCGGAGAGGTCCGCCAGGACGTCCCCCTGGCCGCCGCGCCAGCTGGACGACGCCACGTCGTGCTCGGTCACCGCCGAGGGCCACAGGCAGAACCCGTCGTGGTGCTTGGCGGT
The DNA here is from genome assembly GCA_964511565.1 of uncultured Planctomycetaceae bacterium. Taxonomy (GTDB): domain Bacteria; phylum Planctomycetota; class UBA1135; order UBA1135; genus Saltatorellus. Next base: position 3,093 of record CAZEFP010000112.1, on the reverse strand, counting down.
GATCACCACGCCGCTCATGCCCGCCGCCTTGAAGGCCCGCACCCACTGGCGGGCGTCCATCTCTCCGGGCTGGAAGACCTCGGGGTCCTCCTGGCCGCCGCCCCACTCCACCGCGGTGAAGGTGTTGGGGCCGAAGTGGATGAACGCATAGAAGCGACGGTCGTGCCAGTCGAGCTGGCGCTGGACCGGGACCGGCGCCAGGGGGGCGAGGTCGACGGTGTCCTGGGGAGCCGGGGCGAGGGCGCCGGGCGAGGTGACGAGGCAGAGGGCGCTGGAGAGGAGCATGGAGATGGGACCCAAGGTACCTTCTGTGCTCCTCCCTTCCCCGTGACTCTCTCCCTCGCCTCCCTCCCCGTCCCGGGCCATGGTCTTTTGGCCCTGGCCCTGGTGGCCGCGGCGTCCTGCGCGTCCACCGGCGGCGAGGAGGAGATCCGGCTGGATCGGGGCGGCTTCACGGCCCTCTCCCCCGAGGCCCCCAAGGTGCTCGTGGTGGTGGCCCACCCGGACGACGAGCTCGTCGCCACGGGGGCCCTTTACCTGACCGGCGCACGCATGGGCGGGGCCTGCGACGTGCTCACCATCACGGACGGCCAGGGGGGCTTCAAGTACGCGAGCTTCGCCGAGGCGCTCCACGGCGTCCCCCTCACCGAGGAGGAGGTCGGGCGGAAGGAGCTGCCCGCCATCCGGCGGGAGGAGCAGCGGCGCTCCCTCGAGCTGCTCGGCGCGCGCATGCTGGTGCGCCTCCAGCAGACCGACCACCGCTACACCCAGGACCGCATGGAGGTCCGCGCGGAGGAGGCTGGCGTCTGGGACCTCGCCGCCGTGCGCGCGAGCCTGGACCGGAGGCTCGCGGAGGAGGGCTACGACTTCGTGGTGACCCTCGCGCCCACCGCCACCACCCACGGGCACCACCAGGCCGCGAGCCTGCTGGCCCTCGAGGCCGTGGCGCGCCTGCCGGAGTCCGAGCGGCCCGTGGCCCTGTGCTGCCAGGTCAAGGCGGCCGACGCCGACGACCTCGGACAGCCGCCGACGCTGGTGGAGGCGGAGGCGGAGGGCGAGGACCTGACCGCCCTGCGCGGGACGCCGGCGCCCTTCACCATCGACCGCAACGCGCCCTTCGGTCACCGGGACCGGCTGACCCTCAAGGCCATCGCCAGCGTCGCCATCGCCCAGCACCTCAGCCAGGGCACCATGCTCGGCTTCATCGGCGCCGGGGACGTCGAGGAGTACTGGCTCTACGACCTCTCCCCGCCCCTCGCGGCGGCGCGCACCGCGGACTGGTTCGTCCAGCTCCAGGACCCCTCCTTCCCCGAGCGCGAGTACACCTCGTCCGCGGGCACCAACGCCTCTCGCTGAGGAAGCCGCGATGACCGACGCCCCCATGGACTCACCCGCGCCGCGACGGATCCTCTCCATCGACGCCCTCAGGGGCCTCGACATGATGATGATCCTGGGCCTCCGGGAGGTGGTGCTGGCTCTCTGCCTCGCGTTCGGCCTCGACGGGCTGCACGGGATCCTCGAGGCCCAGGCCCACCACCCCGAGTGGAACGGCTTCACCGCCTGGGACCTGATCTTCCCCCTGTTCCTGTTCCTGGCCGGGGCCTCGATGCCGCTGTCCTTCGACCGGCGGCTGGAGCGCGGGGATACGAGGGCGACCCTCGCCCTCCACACGGCGCGCCGCGCGGCGCTGCTGGTGTTCCTCGGCGTGGTCTACAACGGGCTGCTCTCCCTGGAGCTCGAGGGCCTGCGCTACGCGAGCGTCCTCGGGCGCATCGGCCTCGCCTGGGCCGGGGCCGCCATCGCGGTCCTGTTCCTGGGCCTCCGCGGACAGGTCATCGTCTTCGGGCTCGTGCTGGCCGCCCACTCGGCGGCGCTCCTGCTGATCCCGGCGGCCCCTGGGCTCGACGTCCCGAGCCTCGAGCCGGGCCAGACCTTCGGCGACTTCTTCGACCGCATGACGGTGCCGGGCCGCTTGCACGTGGGCGACCGGGACCCCGAGGGACTCTTCGGGGTCCTGTCGGCCATCGGCACCGCGCTCATGGGGACCTTCGCCGGCCGGTGGATCCGCCGGCAGGACGTCCCCGATCGAAGGCGGGTGGGCTGGCTCCTGGCGGCGGGGCTGCAGTGCGTGCTCCTGGGCTGGCTCCTGGACGCCGCGGGCCTGCCCGTGAACAAGAACCTGTGGACCGCGAGCTTCGTGCTCGTGGCCGGCGGGTGGAGCCTCCTGCTCCTCGGCCTCTTCCACCTGATCTTCGACGTGGTCGGCGCCCCCCGCCTGGGCTTCTTCCTCTCGGTCGTGGGGGCCAACGCCATCCTCGCCTACCTCCTCAGCGCCTACGTGGACTACGACGGCGTCGTCGCGGTCCTCTGCGGCCGCGCCCTCGAGACCGGGCGCATGTCCGAGGCCCTCGTCCCGCTCTTGGCCCTCTCCCTGCAGTGGGGCCTGCTCTACCTCCTCTGGCGGCGACGCATCTTCCTGCGCGTGTGATGGCTGGCTCCTTCTGCACCGAGTGCGGCTCCCCCACCGAGCTGCGCGTCCCCGAGGGCGACAACCGCGAGCGCGCGGTGTGCACGAACTGCGGACACATCCGCTACGTGAACCCCAACGTCGTGGTGGGCTGCATCGTGGAGGCCGGCGACCAGCTGCTCCTCTGCAAGCGCGCCATCGAGCCGGCCCTGGGCCGCTGGACCTTCCCCGCCGGGTACCTCGAGTGCGGCGAGGCCTCCCCCGCCGGCGCCGCGCGCGAGACCCTCGAGGAGTCCGACGCCGAGGTGGAGATCCTCGGCCTCCACGCGGCCCTGGACATCCCCCACATCAGCCAGCTCTACATGGTCTACCGGGCCCGGCTGGTGGGCACCCACTTCGGCCCCGGGGAGGAGTCCAGCGAGGTGAAGCTCGTGGACCTCGCCGACATCCCCTGGACCGACCTCGCCTTCCCGAGCGTCGCCACCGCCCTGCGCCTCTACGCCGCCGACCGCGCCGACGGCACCCACCGCGCCCACATGGGCACCATCCAGTGGAACGGCCAGGGCTCCCGCTTCGACATCGACCAGTACGACCTGCTCGGCCACCTCGCGCGCTAAGGCACCTGC
>CAZEFP010000111.1:0-8550 GCA_964511565.1 uncultured Planctomycetaceae bacterium | reverse complement strand
CCTGTGGACCCTCGAGTCCGAAATCCGCGCGCTCGAGTCCGAGCTCGCGGTCGAGCGTGCCCGCGCCGAAATCCTCCAGCAGAGCTACAGCGCCCTCGAGGCCAAGTTCATGCGCCTCACCGCAGCCCTGCCGCTCGTCGCGGCCCCTGCGCGCGGACCGATGGTCCAGCAGTCCTCGTCCGGCAGCGAGCCGGGCGCTGACGCATCCCACCGGTCCCACGTCCAACCGACCCCGCCCCCTGTTATCGATGGATCCCAGCGATCCGGTCTCCAGCGCGAGAGGAATCCCCGATGAGTCTTTCGATCCGAATCGCCGCCGCCGCGGCTCTGCTTGCCCTGTCCTCTTGCCGCACCGGCTTGACCCTCGACTCGATCCGCTACGGCTACCCCGATGGGGCCGTCGAATCGGCGGTCGAGGCTCCCTCGCAGGACCAGCTCAACAACGCTCAGTCGGGCTACGCCCCGAACCCCGAACCCAAGTCCGAGTACGACCTCCTCGGCTGGGACGGGTCGCCCGTTGGTCCCAAGGCGCCCGGCGTGGTGACCGAGACGGCCAACCCGATCAACCCTGGCCTCGATGCTGGAGGTCTCGGGGGCGGGTCACGCTCGACCCTGCTTGATCGCTACCAGGAGGCGGTGGAGCGAGCGGAGCGACTCCAGAAGGAGAACGACGACCTGTCGGCGTTCCTGACCACCACGGAGGAGAGCCTGCTCGTCACGACCCAGGAGCTCAACGACGTCAAGGCCATGGTGGACGAGCTCTCCACGGTCAAGACCCAGGTGGAGCAGCAGAACCTCGACCTGGCGGCGCGACTGGCGACCGCGCAGATCGCCCGCCTCGAGGCCGAGCGATCGCTCCTCGAGGCCACGATCGAGTGGCGCGCCATGAACTCCCGGAACAACGACCCGCTGTCCCACTCGGACGAGCTCTCGGCCGGGAAGGTGCGCTGATGCTGGCCCTTCGCCTCATCGGGTTCGGCGTCCTCGGCTGCCTCGCAGCCAGCTGCGCGACGACCGCCGCCGTGCCCCCCCTGGGCTCGGCTCAGGTGGTCTCCGACTTCGAGAGCTACACGATTCGAAGGGTCGGGTTCCTGCCCTTCAGGCCCCTCCACGGGGTCCAGCTCCCCTCGTCGGACATCTCGTCGATCGAGACCTACTTCCACGCCGAGTTCTCCGCCGGGACGCGATACGACATCGTGCCGCTCTCCCCAGAGGACCTCTCCGAGATCCCCTACCTCGAGCCGTTCCGCAAGGGCACCTACTCACCCGAGTCGATCCTGGCGATCCGCGATCGCTATCAGCTCGACGCGCTCCTCGTCGGCTCGGTGACCGCGCGGAAGGTGACCCCGCCCCTCGTCCTCGGAGCGCAGATCGACCTGATCTCGTGCGAGACCGGCCAGACGCTCTGGTCCGCCGACCTGCTCCTGGACTCGTCCATCGCCGCCACGCGGGAGGCGCTGGACCTCTGGGCGTCCGAGGAGCTGGGCGAGGAGCACGCGGCACGCATGGCCATGATCTCCCCGCGCAAGTTCGCGCACTTCGCCGCGTACCAGATGGCGCGGCTGCTCTGAGGAGTCTCAGCCCGCGGAGGGCTCTCCGAGGCGAGACTCCACCAGGTCGACCCAGAAGCTCGCCCCCAGGGGCAGGGCCTCATCGTTGAAGTCGTAGCGCGGGTGGTGGAGGTCGAACTCACCGCCGGTGCCGAGCCAGACGTAGCTGCCGGGGACCTTCTCCAGCATGAAGGCGAAGTCCTCGCCTCCCATGCTCGGCTCCGGGGAGCGGTCGATGGCGTCCTCACCCAGCAGCGCGGCGCCCACCTTCCCCGCGAAGGCGGTCGGCTCGGGGTGGTTGACGGTGGGCGGATAGCCGCGGGAGTAGGTCACCGTTGCGGTGGCGCCCAGCGCCGCGGCGACACCCGTCGCGATGCGTTCCACGCCGGCCTCCAGCATGTCCCGGGTCTCGGGGCGGAAGGAGCGACAGGTGCCGGTCAGGGTGGCGAGGCGCGGGATCACGTTGGACGCCGAGCCCGCCTCGACCTTGGTGATGGAGACCACCGCGGCGTCGGCGGGGTTCGTCGAGCGGGAGACCAGCGACTGCAGGGCGCCGATCACCTGGCTCGCCACGTAGACGGGATCCACGCCGCGGTGGGGCATGGCCGCGTGGGCGCCGACGCCCTCGATCTCGATCTTGATGAGGTCGCTCGCGGCCATCATCGGACCCGAGCCCACGGCCATCTCTCCGAACCCGAGCTGCGGCCAGTTGTGCATTCCGTACACCTCGTCGCATGGGAAGCGCTCGAAGAGCCCGTCCTCGATCATGGCCCTCGCGCCCGCGAGGCCCTCCTCGGCGGGTTGGAAGATGAAGTGCACGGTCCCGGCGAAGCGGCGGGCGCCGGCGAGGTGCTTCGCAGCCCCGAGGAGCATGGTGGTGTGCCCGTCGTGGCCGCACCCGTGGAACACGCCGGGGTTCTTGGAGCTGTGGGCGGCGCCGGACTCCTCCTGCATGGGGAGCGCGTCCATGTCCGCCCGAAGGCCGAGCGCGGGGCCGTCGCCCAGGTCGCCCCTGAGGACCCCGACCACGCCGGTCCGGCCGATGCCCCGATGCACCTCCAGTCCCCACGACTCCAGCCGCTCGGCCACGGTCGCAGAGGTGCGGGTCTCCGCATAACCGAGCTCGGGATGCTGGTGGAGGTCGCGGCGCCACGCGGTCATCTCGGCCGCCAGGTCCTGGAGTTCGGTTCGGGTTGCCATGGTCTGAGGGTGGTTCGGGGCTTCGGGGCAGGTCAGGGGCGATTGACGATGAGCAGGGCCGTGGCGCCCAGGGAGGGGTCCGGCCGCCCGGCGAGCGACGCTTCGATCGCGGCGCGGGTCCTGGGCACCTCCCCGACGAAGGCGGGCTCCCCGTTCCAGCTCACGGTGATCTCCCTGTCGAGGTCGATGAGCCGGTCGTGCAGGTGGAGGGAGAGGCGGGTCACGTCCTCGGACGTGATGGTGATGTGCTGGCCCTCGACGCTCGCCTCCACCCGGGCCCGGGGCTTGCGGTCCGCCTCGGCCGCGCCGAGCCAGTAGAAGCGGTCATGGGCCACGTCGTCCTGGAGCCAGACCACGCGCTTCGGCCAGGCCACCCGGGTCCTTGACGCCATCCACGGGAGGGCGACGCGGTCCTCCCGCTGCATCCAGTGACCCATCTCCGGGAAGATGGTCACCTCGTGGTCGTATCCGCCGGGGTCGGCCTCGCGCAGGGCGGCCAGGGCCTCCTTCCAACTGGCGGCGATCTTGTTGCGGTCGTAGGCGGCGTCCTTGCCGCCCATGAAGAGCGCGAACGGGAGGTTCCGGAGCCCATCGGGCTTCGTCTCGTTGGGGTGCCCGGCCATCATCGCCGCCGCCGCGAAGCGGTCGGCCATGCGCGGCGCCAGCTGATACACGCCGTCGCCACCCGCCGAGTACCCCATGAGGTAGACGCGGTCCGGGTTGACCCCACGCAGCGCCACGTAGGCGGCGATCATCCGATCGAAGAGGGGGTCGATGTGCCCCTGGTGCCAGAGGTTCCAGGTGTCCGTGGGGGCTCGGGGGGCGACGTAGATCCCCTCGGCGGGCTCGTAGAGCTTGATCTGGTTCTCCCACTGACCGTCGTTCACGCGCGCGGGCGCGCCGCCGCCGCCGTGCATGGAGATCCAGAGGCTGTGCCCGCCGTCAGGGGCCTCTCCGAAGACTCGCTCCTTGATCCGGAGGGTCTGCCCGGCGGCCTCGTACGCCTTCGCCTCCGCCTCCTCGGTGAGCTCGGCGGCGAGGGCGTCCTTGCGCTCCTTCCACAGCTCCATCAAGAGGCGCTGGGAGGCCTCCTCCCCGAGGGCTCGGTCTGCCTCGGCGAGCTGTCCGAGGGCGTCGGCGACCTTCTCGTCGTCGCCCACGTAACGGCCCGTCACCTCCACCGCGGACACCGACCGATCCCGGGGCGCCCACGCCAGCGGGAACGTCGTGTCACCGCGGCTCCAGCTCGAGGCCCAGACCCCATGCTTCACGTCGCCGGCCGTCGCCCGGGCGGCGTCCGCGACGAACCAGCCGCGGTTGAGGCCCTTGGCGTCGTACTCGTCGGCGCCGGTGAACTGCCAGCGGCCTTCCACCCAGACCTCGGGCCAGGTGTGGTTCCCACGGTCATCGTGCCAGAGGAAGACGCCTGCGGCCCGGGCCGGGATGCCGACCGAGCGGCAGGCCTCGACGAGCAGGATCGTGAGGCCGGTGCAGGTCGCCCGACCCTGCTCGATCGACTCGGTCGCGCAGGCGTTGGGCCGCTTCCGACCGGTGTTGTAGTGGACCTTGATCTTGTCGTAGAGCTCCCGGTTGATGGCCTGGACCGCCTCCTTGGAGGTCTTGCAGTCCGCGACGATGGGGGCGGTGAGCTCGAGGATCATCGGGCGCCAGCTCTCTCGCTTCTCGTCGAGAATGGCGTAGGGCAGGACATCGTTCAGAAACAGCTCGTCCGGAACGTCCTTGGCCCAGGGGAAGCGAGCGCGCGCTTCGAAAGCGAGGCGCAGGTTCTCGATCAGCAGGTCCGCAGGCAGCTCGGCGTCGCGCTCGGGGCGGTGCTGGCGCAGGAACCGCGCGGCCTGCTCCCCCGGTTCACCAAGCTCGGCGCTGGCCATGGACTCGAGGGCCTCCCAGCCGCCGCCACGGGTGGCCTCCTGCGCCGTGGAGCCCTCCTGCAGGTGGGCGGGGGGGGCGGGGAGGAGGGCAGGCGCAGGCGCGGTGATCAGCGGCGCCAGGTGGAGGATCGCGAGGAGCATGGCCGGAGGGTATCAGTCCTGGGCCGATCTGCGGGGGCGTGTGCGCACCCTCTCCCCTGGTGCGGCGGGCTCCAAGTCCTTGACCGAGAACTGGAAGCCCGACCAATGACTTTCGCCGCAGCGATCCGGGGCGGATCGCTGCGGCTCGTACGGGACGCGCCTCGGGTCAGACCGAGTCGCTCAGAAGGCGTTCCGCAGCGCGGGCCAGACGGTCGCGATCGAAGAGAGTGCCGTCCTCGACGGCTGCTCGAAGCTGGGCGATCCGCTCGCTGCGGCCGCTGTTCGCTTCCTCGACGAAGTTCTTGGCGCCCTCGGAGAGTTCGATGGAGTCCAGGCTCTTGCCCAGCTGCTCCGTCTGCTCCTGACGCTCTTCTACGCTTTTTCTGACCCGGTCAACGGTCTCCTGGAGCTCCGCGTTCCGCGACTCCGTCACCTGCCGGATATCGGCGTAACGGTTCGCGGGCGGGAGATCGCCCTGATTGTTGTTCCTGAGTTCCATGGTTTCCCCTCCTTGGAGGGCGCTCGACAGGCGAGCAGGCGTCCGACCCCACGGTCGGCTAGTGCGGCGGACTTCTCATTGGCACGAAGAAGATTCCGCCAAGGGGGTGATCGGAATCTGAGGGCTGAGCTTGAGAACCAATCCGAAGAAACCCGCCGGCCGCTGCTGGAGGACCCCCCGGGCGCTCCTGAAGGGGGTCAGGTGTGTCTCAGCTGCGGAGCGTGCTCACCCCCGGACAGTGCCCCAGATCGAGCCCGGTGCCGGGGGTGATCCTTGGTGCCCTTCAGCTACAGGGGCCGCCCAGGTCGATGGTCTCCACGGCCAGCCAGAGCCAACCGCCATGCAGATACGTCAGGAGCCGAGCTTCTTCCAGGACGCCGATGCCACAGCCTTGCTGGACATCATCTCCGAGGAATTCGCCGACACGATCGGCCTCGTCATGCCCTTCTCGCTGGAGGAGCCGCTGCTGCTCGACTCCGTCCACCCGGGCCTGCCGGGTGCCGAGGAGGAGATCCGCGTGGCCTTCAAGCTCGGCTTCCGGACCGCGGCCGGGACCCGTGCGGGGTTCATCCAGGTCCCGCTCGAGTACGCCCTGATCCTCTCGGGCGGGCTGCAGACGCTCCCGGCGGATGAGATCCGAGCCATGAGCGCACGCAAGGCGCCCAATGAGGAGGACAAGGCGGCCATCCACGAGTGCGGCAAGATCCTGGGATGCGCGATCGACAGCCGATTCAAGGAAGCCCTCGACCCTGACGCCGAGGTGATCTTCGCCGGGTGCCAGGGCCTTGGACCGGGGGCCGCTCCGTCTCTGCCCGGCTACGGGGGCGGGTCCTTCACGGTCCGCTGGCAGCAGGCCGGCTTCCCGGGCTTCGACTTCTTCGAGCTGCTCATCGCGATCCCCCTCTGAGGGGTGAGGGCGGCCTGCGGGAGAGGCCCGATTCGGGGAGCGCCCGAGCGAGGTAACGGGGTGGGTTGTGCGGTGGAAGGACGCGCCACAAACTGGCGGGTATGGCTCTCTGCTCATCCTCGACCTCTGCCGGCCTCCTGCTGACCCTGCTATCAGCCACCGCCACCGCTTCTCCTCATCCGCCGGCGCAGGACGCAGGGGATGGCCGCTCCTCCCAGGCGGACTACGTGATCAGGGCCCGGGTGGACGACGCTGAGCCCGATGGGCTTGAGGACCATGACCCCAAGCAGCTGACGGGTTCCATGAGCCTCACGTGGCGTAACGGGTCGGGCGAAGAGGTCAGCGACCTCTGGTTCCACCTCTACCTGAACGCCTACGCCAACAACCGCAGCCTCCACATGACCGAGGCCAAGGGACGCCTCAAGGGGACCAAGGTCGACCGGGGGTTCGGCTGGCAGGAGGTTCGCTCCCTGAAGGTGGGGGACGTGGACCTGACCGACGCCGTCACCTTCCGGGTGCCCGACTCCCGGGCCCCCCTCGACCGGACGCTCTTCAGCGTCGACCTGCCCGAGCCCGTCCCTGCCGGCGGCGAGGTGACCGTCGAGATCGAGTGGGACTCGCGCCTCCCGCGCGTCCGGCGGAGGACGGGGACGAAGGGCGACTTCATCTTCCTCAGCCACTGGTTCCCCAAGCTCGCCGTGTACGAGGGGGGGCGAGGCTGGAGGGCGCACCCGTTCTACATGAACACCGAGTTCTACGCGGACTACGGGACGTACGACGTGACCCTCGACCTCCCGAAGGAGTACACCGGGAAGGTCGCGGCCTCGGGGAAGCGAGTCTCGGCCGAGGCGCTGCCGGATAGCAGGTACGCGGAGCGCTACATCGCGCCGGCTCCGGAGGACCAGGAGTACGCGGACCCCGTCGCAGCCGCCGGGTCGGGCCTCCCGCCGCTCGTCCACGGCTTCGCCTGGACCGCTGACCCGGACTACGTCGCCTTCGAGAAGACCTTCGTGTGGAACGAGTGGGCGAGCCGTCACGAGGACGAGGTGGCGGAGGTCGCGGGCGCCCTCGGCGTCGAGCCCGCCGCTCTAGCCGGCAGGGATGTGCTGGTCCGCGTCATGGTCCACCCCGAGCACTCCTCCCAGGCCGAACGCCATTGGCGAGCGACCTGTGCAACGCTCTTCTACTACGGGCTCTGGTACGGGCCCTACCCCTACTCCGAGCTGACCGCCGTGGACCCCGCCTGGGGCGCGCGGGCAGCGGGCGGGATGGAGTATCCGACCATCTTCACCTGCGGCTCTCGGATGTACACGCGGCCGCGGATGTACACCCCCGAGTCCGTGACGGTGCACGAGGCGGGCCATCAGTTCTGGTACGGGCTGGTGGGGAACAACGAGCCCGAGGCGGCGTGGCTGGATGAGGGCTTCAACTCCTTCAGCGACAGTGAGACCCTCTTCCGCGAGTACGGCACACGCCGGGCCTCCACGGCCTACAGCGGGCTCCCGATCTGGGGGATCCCTCCCTCGGCGGCGCCCGGCGCCCGCTCCCTGGAGGGGAACATCTCGCTCCAGAGCGTCGGGTTCCCGAACCCGATCCGCCTCGGGCTCGACAAGCTCGACGTCAGCCTCGGAGAGGACCTCCGGTGGCTCACGCCCAGGGAGATCCAGGCTCGCCCGCTCACGGCCTCGCCGTTCGTCAAGTTCTGGCGGGACCAGCCGCAGCTGACCTTCGTCGAGCAGGTCACGGACCCTCGCTGGGGCGACCGTTCGAGCTACCTGCGCGACCCCGAGTCCGACCCGATCGAGCGGAACGTGTGGGACTACGTCGACCGCACGAGCTACAGCACCAACAGCTACCCGCACACCGCGGTGGCGCTCCGCTCGCTCCAGGCGCTGGTGGGCCGGGATGCCTTCCTCCGGGGGATGCGGAGGTTCGCCCAGGACTGGCGCTACCGGCACCCCTACCCCGAGGACTTCTACCTCGCCTTCCAGGAGGGCGCGGACGTGGACATCCAGTGGTACTTCGAGGACGTCTTCCGCTCGACCAAGACGGTGGACTGGAGCTGCACGGTCGCGCAGACCAGGGACCCGAAGTCCGCGGGGTGGTTCCGCTGCGAGGACGGGTCATGGACCTCGGACTGCTCCCCCGAGGCGTTGGCCAGCGCGGCCGAAGCCGAGGAAACCGAGGAGGGCGAGGCCGCCGAGGAATCCGAGGCGCCCGAGCGCCCGTGGGTCCCTGACGTGGTCCTCAGGAGGCGAGGGGACCTGATCCTCCCCGTGAAGGTGCAGGTCACCTACGAGGACGGCGAGAAGGTCCACTTCGAGTGGGCCCGCGAGCTGCAGGGCGAGAAGAACTGGTGGC
>CAZEFP010000110.1:0-8655 GCA_964511565.1 uncultured Planctomycetaceae bacterium | reverse complement strand
CGACGCCTCACCCTCCCGATCGAGGACCTCCTCCGGGCCCGGCTCGCGGGCGTCGAGGTCCGAGAGCGCGAGGAGGTCTACGAGCAGGTGACCGGCAGGATCGCGGTCGCTGCGATGCGCCCCTCCTACCTCATCTTCAACGAGGGCTTCCGCCGGCACCCCTTCGCTGCGCTCCTCAAGCGCATCAACGACATCGTGGTCGCCCTGGTCATGCTCATCCTGCTCTGGTGGGTGATGGGCATCGTCGCCGTCGTGGTTCGCCTGACCTCCCCCGGCCCGATCCTCTTCACCCAGGAGCGTGTGGGGCAGGACGGACGGCCCTTCGTCCTGATGAAGTTCCGCTCCATGCGCGCGGACGCCGAGAAGCTCAGCGGTCCGGTGTGGGCGACCGAGGACGACCCGCGGATCACCCGCTTCGGGAAGTTCATGCGGAAGACGCGCCTCGACGAGCTGCCCCAGCTCTTCAACGTGCTGTCCGGCTCGATGTCCCTCGTTGGCCCCAGGCCCGAGCGGCAGCACTTCGTCGACCAGCTCGCCGCCCGCATCCCATACTTCCGTCTTCGTCACATCGTGAAGCCAGGCGTGACCGGGTGGGCGCAGACCAACTATCCGTACGGAAACACCGAAGAGGACGCGCTTCACAAGCTCCAATACGATCTGTTCTACATCAAGAACTACAGCGTCCTGTTCGACCTCTCGATCCTGATCTCAACGATCAAGACGGTCGTCCTCCGTCGCGGCACCTGATCCCTTCATGCTCCAGGCTCTCGCCATCTTCGCCGTCGGACTCGCGGGCGGCCTCGCCCCGCTCTTCCTCAAGTGGAAGGACCGGGGCCACCACGCCGCCCTGGCGTTCTCCACCGGCATCTTCCTCGGCGCGGTCTTCTTGCACCTCCTGCCCGTCATCGGCCAGGAGGCGAGCGCCGGACATGATCACGGGCACGAGCAGGTGATCGACCTCACCCATGACCACGACGGGGACGGCGTCCCGGACCACGGGCCGGGGTCGCCGGGCTACGAGGGCGGCGACGAAGAGGGAGACCATGACCACGACCACGACCACGGCGCCCACGCCGGGCACGTCCACGGTCCGACCGGCCCCTGGCTCTGGGTCCTCGTCGGCGTCCTCGGGGTCTTCCTCGTGGAGGCGCTGATGATCCCAGGCTCCACCCACGGCCACGGACACGGACACGACGATGCCCAGCGGCACGCCGCGGTGGGCTGGGCTGCGCTCGTCGGACTGAGCGTCCACTCCCTGACCGCAGGCGTCGCGCTCGCAGCGGTCCAGGGCGAGAGCCAGCTCGCGGGCGTCATGCTCCTGGCGATCCTGGCCCACAAGGGCTTCGAGTCCTTCTCGCTGGCATCGGTCTTCTCCATGACCAACATCACCCGCGGCCGGCTCATCGGCCTGCTGGTGGCCTTCTCGCTCATCACCCCCCTCGGTCTGCTCATGGGCAGCGCCCTGACGGGCCTGCTCGGCGGCGGCATCCCCATCCTCACCTCCCTCGCGGCCGGCACCTTCCTCTACGTCTGCCTCTGCGAGCTCCTCCCGGAGGTCTTCCACCACCGCCAGGACGGCGCCCTGAAGCTCGGCCTGCTGGCCGCAGGAGTCACCTTGATGTGGGCGGTCCACGCTCACGGGGGAATCTGACCGCCGTACCGCGGCGTGCCCATGACGGAGATGCTCACAGAGTGGTTCGAGGCGATCTGGATGGTCCTGGCCGAGTCAGGGCCGTACCTCCTCGTGGGCTTCGCCATCGCGGGCTTCCTCGCGGTCTTCGTCCCCACCAGCTGGGTGGCGCGGCGGCTGGGCGGGGACGACACCCGCTCGGTGGCCACCGCCGCCCTCATCGGCGTCCCGGTCCCGCTCTGCTCGTGCTCCGTCATCCCCACGGCGACCCAGCTGCGCCGCTCCGGCGCCAGCCGGGGGGCCACCACCTCGTTCCTGATCTCGACGCCCGAGACCGGGGTCGATTCCATCGGCGCCACATGGGCACTGATGGACCCGTTGATGACGGTGATCCGGCCCCTGGCGGCCTTCATCACCGCCTTCGCCTCCGGGGTGACCGTCAACCTCTTCGGCGGCGAGGGCCCGGGGGCCGAGGAGCCCGGCGTCGCGGCCCCTGAGCCCGCCGGGGGCTCCTGCTGCAGCCACACCGCCGACACGGCTGCGGACCACGGGCACTCTCACGACCATGATCATGATCATGATCACGATGCGCCCGAGGACGGCACGGTCTTCAGCCGTGCCATGCGGTACGCCTTCGGGACGCTGCTGGACGACCTGACCCCCTGGTTCATCATCGGCTTCGCGATCTCGGCGACCATCGTCGTGGCGGTCCCCGACGGCTTCTTCGAGGGGACCCTCTTCACGGGCTGGACCGCCATGCTCGCGATGCTCATCGCCGGCGTGCCCCTCTACGTCTGCGCCACCGCCTCGACCCCCATCGCGGCCGCCATGATGGCCAAGGGACTCGAGCCGGGCGCGGCGCTGGTCTTCCTGCTCGCGGGGCCGGCCACGAACGTGGCCACGATCCTCGTGGTTCGAGACCTCCTTGGGGTGCGCGCCCTCGCGTCCTACCTCGGGAGCATCGCGGTGGTCTCGCTGCTGCTGGGCACCGCCGTCAACGCGGTGTACCCGGCCCTGGGCTTCGACCCGCGGGACATGGACGTCGCTCCAGGCGCCATGGAGCACGGCGTCGTCTCCACCGTGTCTGGCCTGATCCTCGCCGCGCTCCTCCTCCGCTCGGCGATCAAGACCCGCGTCTCGGCCCGCTTCGGTGCATGGATCCAGCGGGCCGGCCGCCCCATCGGCCTCGACCTGACCTCCGTCCCGGCGCGCCTCGCCATGGGGGCCGCGGCGGCCGCGCTCTACCTCTCCTCCGCCCTAACCTCGGTCGGCCCCGGCGAGACGGTCTTCATCGAGCGCTTCGGCCGGGTGGCGCAGGAGCACTCTGCCCCTGGCCTGATCGTCCACGCTCCCTGGCCCATCGACTCGACGACGCGGGTCTCCACGTCCCTGATCCGGAGCGTCGAGTTCGGGATCGACCGCGCCCCTGTGGACGACAGCACGGTCGACGCCCTCGCCCTCATGGCCGAGCGCCGCAGGATCGCCGCGCTCGAGGCCGAGTCCGAGACGCTCACCAGCGACGGCCTGCTCCTCAGCGTCCGCTTCGGGGCGCAGTATCGCGTCGACGACGCGCGTCAGTGGCGATACGGCCAGAGCGCGCCGGAGGACGCCATCTCCCGCCTCGCCCAGGACGCCCTCCGCCGCGCCGTCGCCACGCGAACGGCGGAGGAGGTCCTCGTGGGCGCCAGCGGCCCGTTCATCGAGGACGTCGAGCGGCGCCTCAGCGAGGACCTCGAGCGACACCAGCTGGGCGCGAAGCTCGTGCGAGTCTTCCTCCACGACGTCCACGCACCCCCCGCTGTCCACGACGCCTACCGGGCGGTGGCGAGCGCCATGGAGGACGCGATCACGGCCGAGAAGAAGGCCGAGGTCAGCCGCGTGGAGCGCCTCAGCCAGGCCCGCGCCGAGGCCCTCCGTGTCCGGTCGGACGCCCTCGCCGATCGCCTCGGCGAGGAGGCGTCCGCGGCCGGCGTGGCCTCAGCCTTCAGGGCCCTGGTCGAGGTCCACGGCGAGCACCCCGCCATCACCGAACAGAGCATGCTCACCGACGCGTTCGAGCGCGCCATGCGACCGGCGGACGACGGAGACCGCCGCGTGGTCCTGCCCCTGAGCGAGAACATCGAGATCATCCCCCTCGTGGGCTCGGACGGCCCGCCGCCCCCTTCCGTCCTCGACGAGTCCTTCAACTCCAGGCGTTGATCATGAAACGACCGATCACTGACGGCTCGAACGCCCGCATGGGCGCCGCGCGCTCCACCCTCATCTGGCTGGGCGCGGCCGCCCTCGGCGTCGCTGGCTGGGCGTGCACGTTCACGGTCCCCGAGGGGACCGTGGCCGTCGTCGCTCGCTTCGGCGACCCTGAGCGACTCGTGGAGGACCCTGGCCTCCACTTCAAGTGGCCGGCGCCGGCGGACGTCGTCTACCCCATCGACATCAGGACCCATCTGCTCGACCCGCCCGTGGCCGAGTTCCTGACCCTCGATCAGAAGAACGTCGAACTGGACGCCTTCGTCGCCTGGCGAGTGAACGACCCGCGCACGTTCCTGACCAGCCTTCGCACGCGGCAGAGCGCGGACGACCGGATCGGCGACCTGCTGCAGTCCGCGCTGATCGAGGTGCTCAAGCGCGGCCCCTTCTCCGACCTCGTGGGCGAGCCCGGCCGCGAGCGCAACCTGGACGTGATCCGCCGCATGGCCACCGAGGAGGTCGCACGGCGCTGCCAGGAGAACAGCTACGGCGTCGCGATCGAGTTCGTCGGGCTGGAGCGCATCACCTTCCCCGAGGACAACAAGGCCTCCGTCGAACGGAGCATGCGGGCGGCCCGGGAGGGCTTCGCGGCCCAGTACCGCTCGGAGGGCAACGAGCGCGCCTCGAAGATCCAGACCGAGGCCAAGCTGGAGGAGTCGCGCATCCTCGCGGAGGCCCGGCAGGAGTCGTTGAAGATCCGGGGCGAGGGTGCCGCCGAGGCCAAGCGCATCGAGAACGAGTCGATCCAGCTGAACCCCGAGCTCTACTGGCGGCTGCGGTCCGCGGAGATCGCCGAGAGCGCGCTCCGTGGCGCGCTGATCGTGCTCCCTGCCGATCACCCCCTGGGGCAGATCTTCGAGCTCGTGGGACCGACCATGACCGCCCCTTCCCCCACCCCCGCGGAGGGCGGAGAGTGATCCGGGACCGTCGCATCGGCCTCGGCGCCGCCATTGCGATGACCGCTCTCGTCGGGTGGCTCTGCACCGCCACCGTGGAGAACGGGTCGCGCGGCGTGGTGGAGCGCTTCGGCGCGGCCTCCCGCGAGCTGGCCCCGGGGATTCACCTTCGGCTGCCGTGGCCCATCGAGGTGGTCCGCAAGGCGGAGGTGGACCGCTCGCTGCAGATGCCCATCGGCTTCAGGCTCGTGGATGAGCTGCGGTCCATCGACCCGACCCCCAGGGAGAAGCAGTGGCTCACGGCGGACACCAACATCGTGGAGCTCAAGGCCACGGTGCTCTTCCGCGTCTTCGACGTGCGCGCTTGGCTCTACGGCGTCTCCGGGGTCAGCGCCACCGGGACCGGCGAGCGTGAGAGCGCGCGCTTCGCGCTGCGCCGCCTGGGCGAGGCGGCGCTGACGGACATCGTCGCGGAGCTGACCATCGACCAGGTTCTGACCGCGGGGCTCGCGGTCGTCCCCAGCGAGGCGCGGGAGCGGATCCAACGGGACGCCGACCGCCTCGGGCTGGGCGTCGTCATCGACGAGGTCCAGCTGCTCGAGAGCAAGGCGCCCGTGGGCGTCCGCCGCGCCTTCACCGACGTCCAGGACGCCCTCGCCGATCGGGAACGCGCCATCACCCAGGCCGAGTTCGCCGCGAACCGTCTCGAGGTCGCGACCCGCACGAGGGTCAGCCAGATGCTCCAGGAGGCGCGCTCCAGCGCCGAGTCCGCGGTCGCCGAGGCCCGCGGGCGCGCCAGCGCCTTCAAGGACCTGGCGGCGGCCGTGGGCGATGCGGACTCCAGCGCCGCGCGGAAGCTCTACATGGACGCGATCCAGCGCATCCTCGACGGGGCCGAGCTCCGAACGGTCAGCGGCTCCGTGGAGGAGCCCGCGCGGATCTTCCTGGACGGCTGAACCGCGGCGGCCGGGGGCTCGCCGCCGACGCGCGCGCTCCCGCGCCGACTCCCCTTGCTCGCGGGCGGACGGTCTCGCTAGCCTCAGGGCATGAGCGACCAACGCCGCAGCCAGATCTACCGGACCCACCTCTCCCTCGCCTCAGCTCTGCTGTGCGCCGCCTGCGCCTCGACCGGGTCGCGCAGCGCTGGCCATGACATGGAGGTCGTCCCCGACGTGGTGCTGGCCATCCACGGAGGGGCGGGGACGATCCTGCGCGAGAACATGTCCCCTGAGATGGACCTCGCCTATCGGAGTGCGCTCACCGAGGCCCTCGAGGCCGGGTTCGCGGCGCTCGAGGCTGGAGAGGATGCCCTCGACGCGGTGGAGGCGGCGATCCGTCCCATGGAGGACTCGCCGCTGTTCAACTCGGG
This sequence comes from uncultured Planctomycetaceae bacterium, assembly GCA_964511565.1. Classification (GTDB taxonomy): domain Bacteria; phylum Planctomycetota; class UBA1135; order UBA1135; genus Saltatorellus. The sequence goes on along the minus strand of CAZEFP010000110.1, from coordinate 2,513 downwards.
CCGCGGCGCCGTGCTCAACGACCAGGGCGAGGTCGAGCTGGACGCGTCGATCATGGACGGCGCCGCCGGACGCGCCGGGGCCATCGCCGGCGCGCGGACGCCGAGGCACCCGATCACGCTCGCGCGGCGGGTCATGACGGAGAGCCCCCACGTCCTCTTCGCCGCGGAGGGCGCCGACCGCTTCGCCGAGGCCCAGGGGGTGGAGCTCATGGAAGCCTCATGGTTCGTGACCCCGAGGCGGGCCCGTCAGCTCGAGCGCATGCAGGCCCGTGACGCGGCCTCCACCGCGGACCTCGCCCGCCAGCCCGTGGACGAGAAGTTCGGCACGGTCGGCTGCGTCGCGCTGGACCGTGAGGGGCACCTCGCCGCGGGGACCTCCACCGGCGGCATGGCCCGCAAGGCCTTCGGACGCGTCGGTGACTCACCGATCATCGGTGCGGGGACCTGGGCCGCGGACGCCACGTGTGCGGTGTCCTGCACCGGCCACGGCGAGTTCTTCATCCGGCTCGCCATCGCCCACCAGCTCCACGCGCGCATGCTCCACGGGGCTCAGCCCTTGCCCCAGGCCGCGAGGGAGACCGTCCTCGAGGGACTCCCGGCCCTCGGCGGATCCGGCGGGTGCGTCGCTCTTGGCGCGGACGGGACCCTGGTCGCGCCGTTCACCACCGCCGGGATGTACCGGGGCTGGGTGACCCGGGACGGGGTCGTGACGGTCAGGATCCACGGGGATGAGCGACGCTGACGGCGCCCTGGGCGCCCCCATGGCCGCTTCTGGGGGCCGCTGCGGATCGCCAGCCCCGCGCCCGGAGGCGCTCCTGTCCGTCCCGGCCCTGGCCCCGGCGGAAGGGCGGGGATTTTTTGCCCTCGAGGGGGGGTACAGATCACCCAGATCGCTAACTTGTTGGGCCGCGAGTCAGCCCCACGGCCGGCTCGCGCCTCCCACAACGCGCCCCTGAGACCGTCGAGGAGACGGGCCGGGACGCCTCCAGCATCCCAGAGGGCCGCCCGGCGGTCCCCACTGACCCCCTTCATCACAGAGGTCCATCATGTCCCGGACTTGCCAGATCACCGGCAGCGGAACCAAGGTCGGCGGCAACATTGCCCGCCGCGGCCTCCCCAAGTCCCAGGGCGGCGTCGGCCTTCGTACGACCGGCCACACCAAGCGGAAGTACAAGGTCAACGTCCAGAAGAAGCGCATCTGGGTCCCCGAGATGGGTGAGTACGTCACCGTTCGGCTGTCGACCCGCGCCATGCGGACCATCGACAAGAACGGCGCGTACCCCACGCTCCTGAAGGCGGGCCTCATCAAGCCGATCAAGGCCGGCCAGAAGAAGAAGGCCTGAGCCTACCCCTTCCAATGAGGAGACCCCGCGGCGCCCGAGGCGACGCGGGGTCTCCTCATTGGTGGGCAGCCCCCGCGAGCCCCATCCCCCACAGGGCGCCGTGAGCCCTGCGGCCGGGGCCCCGGGGTGCCAGGCTCCCTCTCCGCTTCTTACCCTGGCGTCATGCTGCTCTCGATCCTCGCGCTCGGCGCCCTCCAGACCCCGCCCGGCCTCGACCTCTGGTCCGAGGAAGACCTCGAGGCCCGTCTCGAACGGGACCGCGCGGTCTGCCAATCCGTGACCCCCGAGCACCTGCGCGAGTGGCACGACCTCATCGCCTCCCGCCCCCACGCCGCGGGGAGTGAAGGAGACGCGCAGGTGATCGCAGCGATCGCCGGCGCCTTCGACGCCATGGGGCTCGAGGTGGAGGTGCACCGCTTCACCGCCTACCTCTCTCGCCCGGTCAGCGCCTCCCTGAGGCTCACGGCTCCCTCCGAGGTGGAGCTGTCCCTCACGGAGATGGCCCTGCCGGGCTCGGCCTACTCCGAGCTCGACGATGACCTCCTGCGCCTGGGCTGGAACGCCTACTCCGGCAGCGGGGCAGCCGAGGGCGAGGTGGTGTACGCCAACCACGGCCGCAAGGAGGACTTCGAGAGGCTCGCGGAGCTCGGGGTCGACTGCGAGGGCAGGATCGTCCTCGCCCGGTACGGCGGGAACTTCCGCGGCTACAAGGCCAAGTTCGCGGAGGAGGCGGGCGCCGCGGGTCTGATCATCTTCACCGACCCGAAGGACTCGGGCTACGGGCGCGGCCTCGAGACTCCGGAGGGTGGCTGGGCCAACTGCGACCAGATCCAGCGCGGTTCCCTGAAGACCCTCCCCTGGAGCGGCGACCCGCTCACGCCCGGGGTCGAGGCCACCGCCGAGGCCGCGCGCCTGGACCCCGGCGACATCGCGCTCCCGAGGATCCCGGTGCAGCCTGTGGGCTGGCAGGCCGCCGCGCAGATCATGGCCCCCATGCGGGGCGCGAGCGTCCCCAAGGACTGGCAGGGGGGCATGCCGTTCCGCTACCGCCTCGAGGGCGGGCCCGGCGTTCGCGTGCGGCTGGAGGTCCAGCAAGAGCGCGCCCTCGTCGAGACAGCCAACGTCCTGGGTACCCTGCGCGGGACCCTCTCCGCCGAAGCGGCTCCCGGG
>CAZEFP010000109.1:0-8671 GCA_964511565.1 uncultured Planctomycetaceae bacterium | reverse complement strand
TGGCGCCAGCGTCCAGCTCCCGGCGATCCCGTCTTGCCGTCGAGCACCATCACCGTCGGGTCTCCCACGCCAAGGACCGAGGCCCGGGTGCGCGCCACGCTGGTGCAGAGCGCGTCCGGCTGGGGCGCGGGGAGGTGGTACTGCAGGAGCACCACGTGCTCGGGGTCGAAGCGGCCCTCGAGCCCCTCGAAGGCCAGGGCCCCGCCGATGGCGCCGCCGCGCTCCTCGGAGCCCAGGTGCCCGTTGGTGAAGAACTCGCACAGCACCGTGCGCAGCGCGGGGTTCTCATCGTCGGGAACGAAGCGGCTGGAGGCGCCGAAGTTGCGCACCTTCCCCGCGATCATCCGCTCGATGGTTCGCACCGAGAACGGCTCCGCGTCCCCCTCATCGTTCTTCAGCAGCGACTGCACCCGCTGCAGGCCCTCGAGCCCACCCGCGCCCGACTCGGGCCGGATGACGGCCTGGACGTAGCGTGAGAAGGCCCGGCGGTAGCGGCCCTGCTGCTCGTAGAAGCGGCCGAGGTCCAGGTTGACGTTGCCGTCCTCCGGCAGCCCGAAGGCCGCGGAGAGCAGGTGTCGCCAGGCCTCGTCCCCCTCGCCCTCGTTCAGCAGCGTCCGCCCCAGGAGCCCGTGCACCTCGTGCACGGCGTTGGGATAGCGGTCGTCCCGGCCCGCGTCCACGCCGAGCTGGCCCGCGGCGATCACGACCCCGACCTCGCCGGCGTCGCTCATCTCCTTCATCAGGTCGAGCATGCGCGTGGTGCGCAGGTCGCCCACCTCGGTCTCGAAGACCCAGCCCACGGCGGCGTCGATCTCATCCGAAGGGGCGGCGTCCTCGATGCGGTAGTCGAGGAGGAGGCGCGCCGCCTCACCGGCCAGGCGCTCCTCGGGGTGGTCCTCGAGGAAGTCCAGGACCGCCTCGGGGTCCTCGTCCGCGCGGGCCTGGAAGAACTGCAGGTCGGCGTCCGGGAACTGGGCCTCACGGACAGGTCGAAGCCTTAGCTCGTTCTTGCTCCGGTCCAGGGAGACCTCGAGGCACCGCAGGAGGTTGATGCCGGTGATACCGACGACGCTGTCCGGATGCACCTGCACCACCGGCTCGGGCCGGAACGCCACATAGCGGTGGAGGTCGATGTCCGCGAGCTTGATCGGTCCGACGTCACCGGCGGGGCGCCCGCGCCGGGCGGCAGCCCGGGCGTCGATGCGCGTGTCGTACACGGCGGTGCCCACCATCAGCCCTCCGGCCGCGCCATCGCTCCAGCGCACGGGGATCCACGCCATGTCGTCGATCAGCGTCAGAGGGGTGACGACGGTGCCGTCGTCCATGACGTCGAGGGCCATCGGCGGGGCGGAGGCGTCGGCCCGGATCGGGCTGAGGTCGATCCGGCCGTCGCCCACCCGCAGGGTGAGGTCCCAGTCCCTGAGGACCTCGACCCCGATGGAGCCCACGAGGGCGTTCTCCCCCATCTCGGCGGAGTGGTACTTGGTGAAGGCCTCGAAGAGGTCCTCGTCCCCGAGCTCCCGGGCGGGCACGACGACCTCGAAGTCGCCGAAGTGCATGGTGATCGGGCGCGGCTTGCCGTCGCTCGTCTCGGCCTTCAGCCCTGCCGCGGCCTTGTTGGCCAGCTGGAGGCCGTGGCGCCCCTCGAGCTCCACGAAGAGGTTGACCGGGATCCGGTTCGCCGCCGTGGAGAGATCGCAGGAGACGATGAGTCGTTGCCCGACGACGGAGACGGCCATCGACCCGCCGCCCTGGACCTCACCCGCATGGGCAGGAGCGGCAGCTGAGGCGCAGAGGAGCAGGGAGACGCCGAGGAGCGAGTGGGCAGCGGAGGGCACGGTGGGAAGGGAGTGATTTCGGCGGGCCCGAAGGGGCCCGCCGAAGGTGTTGTCGGGACCGTCCTCGCGAACTCGCAATCGAGCGCGTGACGGGACGCCCGGTGCGCCCACCGGGTCGCCTCTTGATGTTCGCGGGTCAGCGGCTCGCCAGCGGAGCCCCCTTGATCTCGCCAAAGGCCCAGGTCTGAGCGGTCATGTCGACGGTGATGTCCTTGGTGGCCGGCACACTCACGGTGGCCGGGACGAAGCCCTTGCCTCAGCAGGAGCCGGGGAAGACGACGTCCACCAGGACGTCGCCGGTGTCCTTCTCCTTCACCTGGAACTTGGGGCTCTTTCCGATCGGGTTCCAGCCGATCCAGCGCTCCCCGCCGGCGCCGACGTAGCTCACCCGCTGCGGGTCGAAGGTCAGCTCGCCGCCCTCGCGCTTGTAGTCGAAGGTCGCGCGGATGGGCGCGCCCCAGCCGAGCTTTGCGGTGGCGTCACCGGAGACCTCCACGGGCTTCATGCGCGCGGGGTCCACCTCGACGCGGGCGTCGCCCAGGCCGAGCGCCGCCGTCACGAGGCGATAGCGGCCCTCGGGGACGTTGACCTTGCCGTCGTGTGCGCCGAGCTCGAAGCTCTGGCGACCGTCCACGGACTGCACCACCGCCGAGAGCATGACGCCCTTGCCGCCGAAGTCGGAGGCGATGTCCAGGGTCCCCGTCGCGCCCTCGAAGGGTTCGACGAGCAGGCTTCGGTCGCTGTCCTCCAGGATGACGCGCATGAGCTGGTCCCCCACGGCGATCGTCTCGCCCAGGAACTGCGCGACGCCCGTCCCGCCAACGACGACCGCGTCCCGACCGACGTCGTGGAACGACCCGTTGCCGTCGAGGTCGATGACCTGCACGCCGACCCCCGCGACCTCTCCGACGAGCGCGCCACCGGAGGCCCAGGTCCAGCCGGAGCCCTCGTCCTTGAACCGGACGGGATAGCGGAGGTCTCCACCGTCCAGAGCCTTGCCTGTGAGCACCGCTCGTGCGTGGCGCACCTGGGTGTCGGGGTCCTTGCGGCCGTTGAGCTCCCGGTCCACCGCGCCGTCCCCGTCCGTGTCCACCGCGAGGCCCTGGCCCCGTGGTTCCACGAGGAAGCCGTCGCCGCCCACGTGGGGCACGGGGATGGAGCCGGAGACCTTCTGAAAGGGATCAGCGGGCAGCTCGATCTTCCAGGTTCGGTACGCCTTCACTTCGAGTGGGGCGAGCTCCCCCGCCGGGGCGGGTGCGAGGAAGGCGGTCAGCAGGAGTCCGATCGTCATGGCGTCTGATTGGGCGAGGTCGGAAGGCGCTTTCGCGCGCCAGCGAGGTATCTCGGTCTAGCATGAGGTCCACCAGCGGTTTACGACTTCCGATGGACGGGTTTCTTTGAAGCCCCCCGCTGGCTGCTCGTCCCTGCGGGTCCGCGCGCCGAGGTGGGGTGGTCTTGGATGGGCCTCAGGCCCCCCCGGCGGCCCGGGCCCGGGCCGCGGCGGCCTCCTCCTCCGCGGGGTCCTCCTCCTCTTCCTCATCCGCGTCGACCTCCTCCACCTCCGCCGCCGCCGCGGCCTCGGCAGCCTCCCGGGCGATCCGTGCCGCCTCGGGATCCTGGATCGGGCGGACGTCGAGCACCCAGACACCGCGACCGTGGGTGCCAGCCACCAGCACGTCGTCGCGCGGATGGACGGCGAGGTCGTGGACGAAGGTGTTGGGGAGCCCCGCGACGAGCGCGTCCCAGCTCGCCCCGCGGTCGGAGGACACGCAGACCCCGAGGTCGGTGCCCACGTAGAGCACGTCGGGGTTCTTCGGGTCCTCGCGGACCACGTTGATCGGGCCGAGGGGGATCCCGTCCGCGATGCTGCGCCAGGTCTCGCCGTGGTCATGGGACATCCACAGGTAGGGCGTGAAGTCCTCATTGCGCTTGCCGTTCTGGGCGGCGAAGACCACCCCCTCGGTGTGACGGGACGCCTCCACCCGTGAGAAGGCGCGGTCCGGCGCGAACCGGTCCCCCAGCTCGATCCAGGTCTCGCCGCTGTCGCGGGTCAGGTGCAGGCGGCCATCGTCGGTCCCCGCATACAGCACGCCGAAGCGAAGCGGCGATTCCGCGAGGGTGGTGATGGTCTGGAACGGGATGTCTCCCTTGCGCTCGTCCTTCGCGAAGGAGAGGTCCGGGCTGATGGCCTCGAACGCCTCCCCGCGATCGAGGGATCGGAAGACCCGGTTCATGCCGTGATAGATGATCCGCGGGTTGTGGTGCGAGATCAGGAACGGCGCGAGCCACTGACCCCGCAGGTCCTCCTCTCCGTCCTCAACGGGCAGCTCCAGCGTCACGCGCTCACCGCTCTCCATGTGGGCACGCCGGATGGAGCCGTAGAAGCCCTCGTGGTAGACCACGTCGTCGTCCGTGGGATCGACCGCGTGGTAGCTGGCCTCGCCGCCCGGCGCTCGCTCGAAGTCCACCGCGCTCACGCGGTCTCGTCCGCGCCGGAGGTCGACCTCGGCCCGGTAGGAGCCATGGTCCTGAACGGAGCCGTAGACCCGGAACGGCTCGGCCATGTCGAGGCCCACGTTGTAGAACTGCGCCAGCGGGAGGTTGTCGTAGAAGGTGCGCCAGCGCTCACCGCCGTCGTAGGAGATGGCCACCCCGCCGTCGTTCCCGTTCACGAGGTAGCGCGGGTTCTTCGGGTCGATCCACAGGGCGTGGTGATCGCCGTGCATGCCACGCAGCCGACGGAAGGTCTTGCCACCGTCCTCCGAGACGTTGAGGGCGAGCCCCATGACATAGATGCGCTCCGCGTCGGTCGGGTCCACCCGGAGCTGGCCGAACACCCACCCGTACGTGGCGGAGAGCCGCCGCATGTACTCGCTCGACTCGGAGACGCGGCGCCAGGAAGCGCCCCGATCGTCCGACCGGTAGACCTCGGCCCCCTTGATCGACGCCTTGCGCTTGCGGTTGTAGGAGTCGACCTCGTCCTCCCCCACCTCCCCGAGCTCGTAGTTGTCGACGAAGGCGTAGACCGTCTCGGGCTGCGAGGCGCACAGGTCGATCCCGATGCGCCCACGGAAGCGCGGCTCGGGGAGCCCCTCGTTGATCGCGCTCCAGCTGTCCCCGCCGTCATCGCTCCTCCAGATCCCGCTCCCCGACGTCGTGTCGGTGTTCCGCGGGTCGTTCCAGCGGAGGCGCGTCCGCTGCCACGTCGAGGCGTACACGACCTCCGGCTTCACGGGATCGAGGACCAGGTCGATGGCCCGCGACTCCTCGCCGACCGAGAGCACCAGGTCCCAGGACTCACCCCCGTCCCGGGTCCGGTACACGCCGCGCTCGGGGTTGGCGGTCCACTCGTTGCCCGACGCCGCCACGTAGACGGTGTTCGGGTCGCCCGGGTGCACGGCGATCCGCGCGATGGTGTGCGTCTCGGCGAGCCCCTTGTGCTCCCAGGTCTCCCCCCCGTCCGTCGAGCGGTAGACCCCGGCCCCCGCCATGGAGCTCCGGAAGATGTTCGCCTCCCCGGTGCCGACCCAGACCGTGTCCTGGTTCGACGGGTCGAGGGTCACGTCGCCGATCGACATGCTCGGCGCCTCGTCGAACACGCACTCCCAGGTCACGCCCTCGTTGACCGTCCTCCAGACGCCCGAGGAGGCCCCGGCGACGTAGATCGTGTAGCTCTCGCCCCGGGGGGTCGTGACCGCCACGTCCGTGATCCGGCCGCTGATGTTCGTCGGCCCGACGAACTGCCAGCGGAGGTCGCCATGGGGTGACCGCGCCACCTGGTCGAGGTGCGCCGCGTACATGCGCATCCGCGTCTCCGCGTCGGTCCTCCCGGGGTCCGCTCCCTGCGCCGCGGCAAGGGACGAGAGGGCGAGCGTGAGCGACGCGAATCGGAGCAGCGTGGGCGAGGTCATGACCGTGCAGGGGAGGAGTCGAGGAGGAGTCCGGGTTCCATCGTAGGCGCACATGCCGAAACACGGCCCCGCCGCCCGCCACGCAGGATGGTCGGTCTCAGGAGCGGACGCCTCAACCGGCCAGGAGCACCTCGACCGCAGTGCTCGCAGCCAGGAGGAGCAGCAGCGCGGAGAGCGCGGAGTGGACCAGCAGCGCCGCGACGCCCACAAGACGCCGCCACCCGCATCCCAGGCCTCCGCCTCGGACGGACCGCCAGGCTCGCCAGAGCACCGCGGCGTTCGCCGTGAGGATCAGCGTCACCACCGGGGACAGCGTGAGCTCGTGGGGGCGGTTGGCCCCGGCCATGTCCTGGAGCGCGAGGCCGGCCGCCAACACCACGAGGACCAGGCTCGCGGCCACCGGCGCGACGACGCCCCTTTGGCCAGAGCGGCCAGGGGCCGAGCCGACGACGGGATCGGGCTCAGTTGCGATAGCTCTGGAGCGGCGCCGGGATGCGCCCGCCACGCGCGTGGAGGACGTCACAGCCGAACTTGCCCGGGTCCTGCACGATGGCGGTCCCCAGCAGGCCTCCCCAGTCGTGGGTCTCGCCGGGCCCCTTGCCGGGGACCGGGATGGCTCGGACGGCCGTGGTCTTCTGGTTCACCATGCCGATCGCCATCTCGTCGGCGATGATCCCGGCCAGGGTCGCCTGGCTGCAGTCGCCAGGCACGGCGATCATGTCGAGGCCCACGGAGCACACGGTGGTCATGGCCTCGAGCTTCGCGAGGCTCAGGGCCCCGTCCGCCACCGCCTGGATCATGCCGGCGTCCTCGGACACCGGAATGAACGCCCCGGAGAGGCCGCCCACGCTGGAGGAGGCCATGGCTCCGCCCTTCTTGACCGCGTCCGTGAGCAGCGCAAGGGCCGCGGTGGTGCCGGGTGCCCCGGTGCGCTCCACGCCGATGAGCTCCAGGATGTCCGCGACGGAGTCCCCCACCGCCGGGGTCGGCGCGAGGGACACGTCCACGATGCCGAAAACGGTCCCGAGGCGGCGGGCAGCCTCACGCCCCACCAGCTCGCCCATCCGGGTGATCTTGAAGGCCGTGCGCTTGATGGTCTCGGCCACGGCCAGCAGATCCGGCTCCGGGCCGAGGCGCTCCAGGGCTGAGCGCACCACCCCGGGCCCGGACACGCCGACGTTGAGCACCGTCTCCGGCTCACCGATCCCGATGTGCGCGCCGGCGATGAAGGGGTTGTCCTCCACCGGGTTGGAGAAGCAGACCAGCTTCGCGCACCCGAGCCCGCCCTCGTCGGCGGTGAGGCGGGCGGTGTCGAGGACGACGCGGGAGAAGTGGGAGACCGCGTCCATGTTGATCCCCGCCTTGGTCGTGGCCAGGGAGACCGACGAGCAGACCCGCGCCGTGGACGCGAGCGCCTCGGGGATCGACTCCAGCAGCGCGTGGTCCGCGTTCGAGTAGCCCTTGTGGACGTAGGCCGTGTACCCCCCGATGTAGTCGATGCCGATCTCGGCCGCCGCGGCGTCCATGGCCCGCGCGAAGGGCACGAGGTCCCTCGATCCGGAGGCGGCCGCCACCAGGGCGATCGGCGTGGTGGCGACCCGCTTGTTGATGATGGGGATGCCCAGGTCCGACTCGATGCTCCCCGCGGTCTCCACGAGGTTCCGTCCGTGGTGGACGATCTTGGCGTACACCTTCTCGCAGGAGGACTCGAGGTCAGGGTCAGCGCAGTCGAGCAGGTTGATGCCGAGCGTGGTCGTTCGAATGTCGAACGTCTCCAGCTCGAACATCCTGACGGTCTCGAGGATCTCGTGATCGGTGAACGGCATCGTGGGTCCTCCGCTAGACGCGGTGCATGAAGCGGAAGACGCTCTCGTGCATGACGCGGACGACGTAGTCGCCCTCGCCGCCGAGGCACTGGAGGCTGTCCTTGACCGAGCCGAAGTCCCGGCCGGGGGGCACGGCGCAGGTGAACACCGTGTGGAAGTAGCCGCCCACGTTGCGCTGGCTGATGTCCGCCACGTCGCACTCGTGGGACGCGAGGGCGGCCGTGATCTCGGCGAGGACGCCGGGTCGGTTGCGCCCGACGACGGTCACCACCAGCCCGATGCCATCGGTGGTCGAAGGCTCGGGGAGGTGCGGGAGGGTGGCCTTGGCCCGCGCCGCGTCCGGGCCGCGATCCGGGAGGGGCGGCGCGTACGCGCCCGCGGGGCCGATGAGGCGAACGCCAGCCGAGGCCGCGGCCTCCGCAGCCTGGGGCGTCACCACGGTCCCCTCTTCCAGGAGGATCTCGGGCCCACCGAGGCGGCGGACGTCCTCCGCTGTCAGGAATCTCTTCGTCATAGCTCGTTCACTCTCCGCCGATGGGCTCGGGGCCGGCCGGGCCGAGCCGCGTGACGGTCGCCCGTCCGCTCTCGACCTGGACGACGTAGGTGCCGTCCCGTGACTTGATGCGCGACCAGAGGTCGCTGGGGAGCGGAGACGCCGCTTCGGCCTCCGCGTAGATCACCTTCATCCCCCTGGAGAAGGCGAGGTCGAGGGCCGCGGGGGTCGCGATCCGTTCGGGGCCGAGGATCAGCTCGCGGGTGCCGGACGCCATGCGCCGCACGTCCGCCTCCGTCACGAGCTTCTTCCTCGACGCCATGAATCACTCCGCCCGACCTCGAGGGATCAGAGGTGCGCCGAGAGTTCGGGGTGCGGGCGCGCGATGACCACGTGGCGTGCGAGGCGCCCGGAGGACTCCGCGCTGCCCGCGGCGGCCTGCACCGAGCTCCGTACGTCGCTCACCTCACCGGTGACCGTCAGGAAGCTCTTGCCGCCGAGCCCATTGGCCACGCGCAGATCGAGCAGATCGACGCTCGCCTCCTTGAGGGCGATGTCCGCCGCGAGGATGCTCGAGGCCACCGTGGTGGTCTCCACCACGCC
>CAZEFP010000108.1:5601-8694 GCA_964511565.1 uncultured Planctomycetaceae bacterium | reverse complement strand
GGGCGCCTCCCTGGTGAAGCAGGTGGCTAACACCACCAACGACATCGCCGGCGAGCGCCCCAAGTCCGCCGCCCAGGTGCACGCGCTCTTCGAGCTGCTCGTGCGCCGGATCCGCGACCTGCACCCGCGCGTCCCGATCTGCTTCCTCGCGATCACGCCGACTGCAGCGCGCGCCGAACACCGCGAGATCGTCGACGCCGCCAACGCGCTGGTGCGCGCGACCTGCGCCGCGAGCCAGGGTTTGGAGTTCATCGACCCGGTCCCCCAGCTGCTCGACGAGCGCGGCCAGCCGGCCCCGCGCTTCTTCCAGAGCGACCGCCTCCACCTCAACCGCGACGGCTACGCGGTCTGGACTGCGCACGTCCGCCCGGTCGTCGAGCGGCACGCGGCGGCGGCTAGAGCCCGAGCTGGCCGAGCACGCCGTTCGAAGTGACGAACCCTGCGGGCACCGCCGCCGAGCCCGCTGCACCCCATCAGGTCGCGGCAACCCATACAGGTGCATCCGCAGCGACGAGCCGCTAACCTGCTCGCCCTCCGATGTCGGACCTGACCCACGAAATCCAGCGCAGGCGCACCTTCGCGATCATCTCGCACCCGGACGCCGGCAAGACCACGCTCACCGAGAAGCTGCTGCTTTACGGTGGCGCGATCCGCGAGGCAGGGTCGGTCAAGGCGCGCCGCGGCGGCCAGAGCGCGACGTCGGACTGGATGGACATCGAGAAGAAGCGCGGCATCTCGATCTCTTCGTCGGCGCTGCAGTTCGAATACGACGGCTTCTGCGTCAACCTGCTCGACACGCCGGGCCACCAGGACTTCTCCGAGGACACCTACCGCACCCTGGTCGCGGCCGACGCGGCGCTGATGCTCATCGACGGCGCCAAGGGCGTCGAGCCCCAGACCATCAAGCTGTTCAAGGTGTGCCGCGACCGCGGCATCCCGATCGTGACGGTCGTCAACAAGATGGACCGGCCGGCGCGCGCGCCTTTGGACCTGATGGACGAAGTCGAGAAGACGCTGGGCATCACCATCACGCCGGCGTCTTGGCCGATCGGATCCGGAGACTCCTTCCGCGGCGTCTACTCGCTGCGCGACAAGGAGGTGCTGCTGTTCGAGAAGACCGCGCACAACGCGACGCAGGCGGCGGTGCAGACGACCGGCCCCGACGACCCGCAGCTGCGCGAAGCGCTCGGCGAGCGCGCGCACGACCAGCTGGTCGAGGACCTGATGATGGTCGAGGAGTGCGTGCAGCCGTTCGAGCTGGACGCGTTCCTCAAGCAGGAGATCTCGCCGATGTTCTTCTGCTCGGCGCTGGTCAACTTCGGCGTCGAGACGATCCTCAAGCACTTCATCGACATGGCCCCGCAGCCGGGCCCCCTGCCGACGCTCGACGGCGACATCGCGCCGGACGAGCCGTTCTTCAGCGGCTTCGTCTACAAGGTGGCCGCCAACATGGACAAGATGCACCGCGACCGGATCGCGTTCCTGCGCGTGACGTCGGGGCGCTTCGAGCGCGGCATGTCGGCCAAACACCTGCGCATGGGCCGCGAGGTGCGCCTGTCGCACCCGCACCGGTTCTTCGGCCAGGAGCGGGTGTCGATCGACGAGGCCTACCCGGGCGACGTGATCGGCCTGATCAACCCGGGCATGTTCCGGGTCGGCGACGCGCTGAGCAGCGGCAAGAACTTCGAGGTGCGCAACTTCCCGCGCTTCGCGCCCGAGATCTTCGCGCAGGTCGCGCCGCGCGAGCCGTCGATGGCCAAGGGCTTCACCAAGGGCCTCACGCAGCTCGGCGAAGAGGGCGTCGTGCAGATCTTCTGGCCGCGCTTCGGCGCGCGCGAGCCGGTGCTCGGCGCGGTCGGCGAGCTGCAGCTGGAGGTCTTCCAGACCCGCCTGGAGGTCGAATACGGCGTGTCGCTGCGCCTCGACCGCAAGGGCTGGACCCGCGCGCGCTGGGTCAAGGACGTCACCGACGAGGTCCTCGAGATCCTGCCGATGGTCGTGAAGGACGAGGCCGACCGGTTCGTCGCCCTGTTCAACTCGGACTTCGAGATCGACTACGCCAAGAGCCGCTACGAGGGCCTCGAGCTGCTCGAGACCCCGCCCAGCGAAGAAGACCTCGGCTGAGCGCGCTAGCGCTTGTCGCCGGGCTTCTCGCCGTCCGCCTTCCTGGCGCTGGGACGCACGACGCCGTCCTTCGACTTCTCCTCGGCGCGCTCGATGGTGCGCGTGATCTGCGACCACAGCGGCGCGTGCTCCTGCACGCTCCGCATGCGCACGCCGTGGCCGTCGACCACGAAGTCGGCGTCCTTCAGCGCGGCCCCGACCTCCAGCTGCTGCACCTCGATCTCCTGCAGCAGCTCGTCGCCGACCTTGTAGCGCGCCAGCAGCAGCGCGTGGTCCCGCGCGCGCACGAACACCTCGACCGCGTCGGCCAGGGGCAGGTCGGGGTCCTGCTCGTCGAGGCCCGCCTTGCGCTTGCCGACGATCCATGAGCCCTGGTCGTCACCGCGCTCGGTGCGGCCGTCGAGCTCGAGGTCGAACGTGCGGGCCATGTCGGCGAGCAGCCCGCTCCCGAGCGGCGCGCGCGCGCGCGCGTCGGCCATCCCCGGGAGGTCGCTGCGCTCGAGCACTTCGCCGGCCCACTCGAGGTCTTCGACCACGGCCGGGCTGACCCGCAGGAACACCGCGCCGAAGGCCGGGTCCTCTTCGAAGATCACGACCCCGTCGGCGGTCTCGGCCGACTCCAGGCGGCCCCGGAGGCCGTCCCCGAACGCATACTCGAGCCGGGTGAAGCGGCGCACCGGGGCGTCAGGCTGTGTCCCCCGCAGGACACGCAGCTCTCCAGCGGTCGTCACGTTCAGGCCACCGGGAAGGCGACCCTTAGTGGCCATGCTCATGCGCAGGCTCTTCAGCGCGCGCTCGGCCTTGACGATGCCATCCACAACCTTCTGCACTGCAGAGTTTTGCGTCGCATCTTCGACCTGCTGTGCGATCGACGTCCCGGCCAGGGACGCTGCCAGGAGCGCAGCACACGCGGTGGTACGGTTCATGCTTCGGGTCAGCATACCGGGGGCCGCCCTTCGCCCCTACCCT
>CAZEFP010000108.1:0-5591 GCA_964511565.1 uncultured Planctomycetaceae bacterium | reverse complement strand
CGCTGCAGACCCGTCCCAGCCGCACATGGCAACCAACTTCTCCACTCTCCTGCGCACGCTCCCGGCCGTCGCCGCGCTGGCGCTCGCGCTCCCCACAGCCGCCCAGGGCCTCAAAGAGCTGCGGCTGAAGGACGGCCGGATCCTGGTCGGCCAGGTCCGCAGCAAAGGCACGGACTTCGTCGTCACGACCCACGCCGGCAGCGTGACGATCGCCAAGGATGACGTGGCCCGCGCCCGCGGCCACCAGGAGCTGCAGGCCGCGCTGAAGGCCAAGGCCAAGAAGGCGGGCGACAGCGTGTTCGCGTCGCTCAACCTCGCCAAGGTCGCGCGGGACTACGGCCTGGAGCCGGAGATGTGGCGCCTGCTCGACCGCGCGTTGGCCGCGCCCGAGGAGGCGCGCACGGCGGCCGTGACGCGGCGCCTGCGCGAGTTCCTCGCCGAGCTGGAGCCGCAGCTGCTCCCTCGGTCGGTGCGGCAAGCGCCGACCGACAAGCGCGTCAAGGCGATGCTCAGCCGCTGCCACGCCAGCGTGAAGGCGGGCAAGCTCGCCGCGCTCGAGGAGCTGATGGTGCGCGAGCCCAACGCCGACCAGGCGCTGCGGCAGCACGCGCGTCGCAACGGCAGCTTCCGGCAGCGGATCGCGGCGCTGGCCGCGCTGCAGCGCCGCGCGACCGCCGGCAACGACCGCTTCGTGATGCGCACGACGGTCCTCGACCGCAACCAGAAGGTGCGCACAGCGGCCGCCGAGGTCTGTCGCCCGACGATCACGCCCGCAGCCGTCACCTACATGGCCGGCGGCCTCGCCCACTCGGATCCGAAGGTGCGCGTGCGCACCGCGGAGGCGCTCGGAGCCGTCGGCCACCGCGCCGCCGTCGATCTGCTGGTGAAGGCCGGCCCGCACGCCGCGACCGGCCTCCGCCGCGCCGCGAGCGACACGGGCGCAAGCCGCGGCCACATCGCGTTCCTCAACCAGCAGGCCTACATCCGCGACTTCGACGTCGAGGTGGCGCAGGCGTCGTTCATCGCCGACCCGCAGATCGACGTGCTGCAGAGCGGCACGGTGCTGGACGCGACCGTCATCGGCGTCACCGAGATCCGCAAGATCGTTGGGCTGCAGGCCCCCTCCAACGCCTGAGCGCCTCCGCGGTTCAGCCCCTCGCGGCCGCTCCACTCACCCTCCCCCGACCCCAGAGCGAGATCCACAGATGGCCAACATCCTCCTGTGCTGCTCCGCCTCGGTCTCGGTCTACAAGGCCTGCGACCTCGCGAGCAAGCTCGCCCAGAAGGGGCACCGGGTCCGGACGGTCCTGACCGAGAACGCGGCGAGGCTCGTGTCCCCTCAACTCTTCCACGCGGTGACCGGTGAGCCGGCGCAGGTGACCGAGTGGGGCGAGGAGCGGCGCGGGGCCATGGACCACATCGAGCTCTCGCGCTCGGTGGACCTCGTCATCGTCGCGCCCTGCTCGGCGGACCTCGCCGCGCGGATGGCCCACGGCATGGCGGATGACCTCGTGACGACCTCGCTCCTCGCGGTTCCGGCCGGGGCTCCCCGCCTCCTGTGCCCGGCCATGAACCCGAACATGCTCGCCAACCCGGCGGTGCAGCGGAACTTCGAGGTGCTCCGCGGGGACGGATGGTCCTTCGTCGAGGCCGAGGAGGGCCACATGGCCTGCGGGGACGAGGGGACCGGGCGCCTCGCGGAGCCGGCGACGATCGTCGCCGCGGCGGAGCGAGCCCTCGGTCAGGGGGCCTGACCTTGGCCGACGGAGCTCTGCACGTGCTCGTGACGGCGGGCCCTACCCGTGAGCACATCGACCCGGTGCGCTACCTCTCCAACGAGTCCAGCGGCCGCATGGGATTCGAGATCGCCCGCGCCGCGGCGGACGCGGGGCATCGTGTGACCCTGATCGCAGGCCCCGTCCACATGGAGACCCCGTCCGGGGTGGAGCGGGTGGACGTGGTGAGCGCCCTCGACATGCTGGCGGCGTTGGAGGAGCACTTCCCTGCCGCCGACGCCCTCTACATGGCCGCCGCGGTGGGCGACTTCCGGCCGGCCGAGCGACTGGAGGGCAAGTGGAAGAAGAAGGAGGAGGGCGGCGACGCCGCCGTCCTCGAGCTCGTGGAGAACCCAGACCTGCTGCGGACCGTGGCCCGGGACAAGGGGGCCCGCAAGGTGATCGCCTTCGCCCTCGAGACCGCTGACGGACCCCGGCGCGCGGCGGCCAAGCTCGCGCGCAAGAACGCCGATTGGATCGTCCTGAACGGGGCCAGCGCCCTCAACGCCGAGGAGTCCAGCGTCACGGTCCTCGACGCCCAGGGGCCGGTCTGGTCGGCGGAGGGGCGGCCCAAGCGGGAGACCGCGGCGCGGCTCGTCGACCTCCTGACCCCCGCCCGCGGCGAGGGCGCCTGAGCTGCTGACCCCCGTCGCCGGTCAGAAGTTGAAGATGATCTGCACGTACGTGTAGATCGAGTCGCGCCCGTCCCCCTGGTTCTTGGCGAACTCCTTCGCGGCGAGGTAGGCCCCACCGAACTCGAAGCGAGCGCCGCCGTTCAGGAGCGGGTGACGGACCCGGAGCTCCGTGATGTCAGCGAAGTGTCGGCCGGAGAGGCCGTCGGTGTCGCGGAGGTTGGCGGTCGTCCACGCGTCGGTCTTGGACTCGAGGTAGTAGGGCCGCTGGGTCAGTCGGACCTGCCAGCCCTCGGCGATGTCGCCGGTCAGGCGGACGCCGGGGGAGATGATGTTCGCGCGGGTGGCGCCGCGGAAGATGCCCGTGGGCCCGAACTCGAAGCGGGGGACGCCGAAGGGGGTGTCGAAGCGGTTGTTGTTCCCGTCGTCCGGGTCGTCGTCGCCTGTCGCGATATCGAAGAGACCCTCGACCCTCAGGTTCGAGGCGTTGTCGAAGGCGTAGCCGCCGGACACGTGGAGCATGTAGGCGCTGTGATCGAGGTCGGTGGTGTCGCTGGCGCTCTTGGTGCTGCGCGACTCCCCGAACTGGTAGGCGTACTCGATCTCCCAGAACGGCTCCCCGGCCACCGTGGGCCGGTACCAGCGGCTTCCGAACGTGTGCAGCTTGCGGTCCGCCACCGCGAGGTTGAACACGTCCCCGCGGTCGAGCCCGTAGTAGTAGAGCTCCGCGTTGACGTTGTCGACGACCTCCTCGTGGGAGCCGAAGAGCCCCCAGAAGCTGTTGTCCGCGAGCTCCTTGTCGAACTTGATCTCGTTGTTCCTGAGCGCCTCCTGATCACCGGTGCCGGGCAGGCGGATCGTCGGGCTGGTGAAGAAGGCCTCCACGGCGCTCCCCGTGGTGTCTTCCCAGCGAGCGTTCACCCCGAGGAAGGAGTTGATCGTGTTCCGGTAGCGGTTCCGGGCCACGAAGCGCCGGCTACCCATGTCCATGGTCTGTCGGCCCATCTTGACCCTCGTCGTGTCTCCGCCGGTGAACACGTCGCTGAAGTCCGCCCGGACGTAGGCCTGGAGGAGCTCGACGGCGTTGATCTGACCGGTCGAGAGGATCTCGTCGCTGGGGTATCCGTAGGCCCGTGAATCCTCCAGCTCGGTGGTCAGCGACAGGTACTCATCCTTGAGGGTCATCGCCAGGAGCGTCCGGAGGACGACGATCTGCCCGGGCCCGTCGCGCAGGACCCCGCCGATCTTCTTGAATCGCTCGCTCAGGTGCTCGAAGCGCGCCCGGAACTGGCCCTTGACCTGGAACCAATCCGGGGCTCCGATCGCATCTTGAAGCTTCCAGGGCCCCTTCTTGGCGGGGGGGACGTCGGAGAGCTTCAGTTCTGCACCGGAAGCGACGACGACGTTCTCCTCCAGGACGGCGGGCGCAGGATCCTCCTGGGAAATGGCAATCGGGGAGAGCAGGAGCGGAGCCGCAGTCAGGAGGGGCAGGAGCATGGTCAGCCGACGGGGGGAGGCGTGGACGGATCGGGCCGGAGGGCCCAATGAAGGGCCACTATCGTTGAACCCGGTTCCCGGGAACGCAACGATGGAGGACAGTTCGTCTCCTTGAGGGGGGAGAGACGCGCGGAGTAGTCGAGTTGGCGCGAAAGAAGAGCAAGAAGAAAGCTGCCCGCGGGGCAGATCGGGGCCGCTGGCGTCAGCTTGCGGCGAGCCTCGTCATGGGTGAACCCCTGGACGACGAGTCGGCCGCGCGGATCCGCGAGCTGGGGGGCCTGGCCCTGGTCGGGACGTCGATCTGGATGCTGCTCTCCATGGCGACGTTCAGCACGCCGCTGGCCGCCGCACCGGAGGGCGCCAACCTGGGCGGGCGCCTGGGACACTACCTCGCCAACGGCGCCTTCTGCGCCATCGGGCTCTCCGGCTACCTGCTGGCGATCCTGGGGATCTTCTGGGGCGCGATCGTGGTCGCACGCCGGGAGATCCGGATGCCCATGCTGCGCTTCCTGGGCGTGGTCTGCTTCGTCCTGTCCACGGCGTTCGTGCTCGACCTCGGCTTCGGGCCCGACCTGGAGTCCCGGGAGGCCTTCCTGGCGGCCCAGGACGAGCTGAAGCAGGCAGGGGAGGACGCCGTGATGTCCAGCCTCTCCCCGGACCTGCCCTACGGCCCCGGGGGCTGGCTCGCCCTCGTCTCTAACGGGGGCTCGTGGACCGCTTCGGGCAGATCGGCCTGTGGATCGTGCTCCTCACGATGGCCGTCATCTCCGCCCTGCTCGCCACCGAGATGGCGTTCTACACGGCCATCAGCGCCCTCGGGGAGTGGCTCGAGGATCGGCGCGAGCGAATGGGGGAGCACACCGTCCCCGCCGTGGCCGGTTGGACCAAGCGGCTCCTCCTCGGGATTTGGGATTTCCTGCGCGGCGCGGACCTCGCGCCTGGTTCGGGCAAGGGGAGCAAGAAGGGCGGCAGGGCTGGCGCCGGCCGCTCGAAGAGCAAGCGCTCCCCCAAGCCGAAGAAGGACCCCCTGCCCGACCTCGACGCCCTCGATGACGTGGAGGACATCGAGGACGAGGAGGAGGAAGAGGAGTACGAGTACGAGTACGTCGACGAGGACGGCAACCCGGTGGATCCCGACGAGCTCGAAGAGGGCGAGTGGGAAGAGGAGGAGTGGGAGGAAGAGGAGGAGCTCGAGGAGGAGGAGCCGGAGGTGATCCAGCCGGCCGCGAAGAAGAGCCGCTCTCGCTCCAAGAAGAAGGCCGATCCCGATCCGGAGCTGGAGCCCGAGCTCGACTTCGACGAGGCGGAGGTCTCCGCCAAGGCGAAGCAGGCGGCCGCGGCCGCCGCGAAGCGCGCCTCGACCATCAGCCAGCCGATCTACGAGCCCCCGACGCCGCCCCCCGGCCCCTGGGAGCTCCCCTCCTTCGAGCTCCTCGAGGCCCCGAGCGGGGGCGCCCGGGTGGACAAGGACTTCCTCGAGACCAGCGCGCAGAACCTCGAGAACGCCCTCCGGAGCTTCCGGGTGGACGCGGAGGTCGTGGGCGCTCAGGTGGGTCCCGCGGTGACGATGTTCGAGCTGACGGTCACCCAGGGCACGCGCATGAACAAGGTGACGGCCCTCGCCCAGGAGATCGCGGCCACCCTGCGCGCGCGGAGCGTCCGGATCATCGCGCCGATCCCGGGCAAG
>CAZEFP010000107.1:0-8707 GCA_964511565.1 uncultured Planctomycetaceae bacterium | reverse complement strand
GGCAGGTTGAAGCGGATCTGAGCCTCGGTGGCCTCGCCCAGCTGGGGCAGCTTGACCCGGGAGTAGTCGAAGAGAGGCGAGTCACCCGCCGCGGGGCTCCACTTCGCGAGGAAGGCCCGCCAGTTCTGCTCCATCCAGCCGTTGTGTCGCTCGACCTTCGCGGGCCCGTCGTAGAAGGCGTGGTACACGAAGGTGTCCCGCGCCACGCGGTTCCGCCACCCCGAGAGCCGGACCCGGAGCGCGATGTCGTCGTCCTCGAACCCCCACGGGGAGAACGCCTCGTCGAAGCCCCCGATGCGGTCCAGGGCCTCCGCCCGCACCAGCACGCCGAGGGAGGTGAACAGCAGCGCGTCCATGCCCCGCCGCGGCGCCGACTCGAAGTGGGCGTCGGCGAACCCCTGCAGCGCCTGCTCGTCGTCCGAGCCGTGGTACTCGATCACCTGGTGCTTCGAGGCGCGGTTGGCGCAGAGGGGGATGGAGCCCACCGCGGGGTCCACCGCACCGTGGTAGAGGGCGCGATCCAGCCAGCCCTGCGGGACGAAGACGTCGTTGTCCAGGAAGGCGACCCAGTCTCCCTGGGCGTGCCGGATCGCCTGGTTCCGCGCGCGGGGCGCCCCGAAGTTGAAGGGGTTCCGGATGAGCTGGATGTCCGGCTGGGCCTCGAGCCACTCAGCGCTCCCGTCCGTGGAGCCGTTGTCGACGATGAGGATCTCCTGGGGGTAGCGGGGATCCGCGCCGCGGCGCAGGGACTCGATGCAGCGCTGAGTGTTGGCGAGCGCGTTGCATGACACCGCGATGATGCTGACGCTCGTACCCTCCGGCGCGCTCTCCCGGCTGACGGTCCGGAAGTCGATGCCCATGTGCTCGAAGTAGAGCCCACAGAGGCGGGGGTACTGCACGGCTTCCGAGACGGCAGCGACCAGCTCGGCGAGCTGCTCGGGGGTGTAGTCCGCGTCCAACGGCTGCTGGTCGAGCTCCTCGAGCTCGCGAAGGATCGCCTCGGAGGCGTCTCGCTGCTGCTCGAGCAGGTCGACCAGGTCGGGACGAAGCCCCTCACCCGTGACGGTCCCCTCCTCGAAGAAGACGTCCGGCGCCCCGACCTTGCACCCCAGGCGGAGCTGATAGCGCCCCAGCTCGAAGGCCCGCTCGAAGTAGCTCGACGCGGTGATAGCGTGGTCGTGGTGCGCCACGCAGTCCGCGCGGTGCACGACACCGATCCCCTGCTCCTCGAGGCGCAGGCCGAGGTCGAGCCCCTCGCAGAGGGGCTGATCGAAGTTCACCTCGTCGAAGCCGCCGACCGCTAGGAAGACGTCGGTCGGCGCGCTCAGGTTGGAGGTCCAGAAGAAGGGCCAGCCATAGCGCTCTCCGTCGCGGAGGGCAGAGAACTGCTGGAAGAGGTCGGTCTCGTCGAGGAGGCGGGTGAACGGCGTCTGGCGGGCGTCCTCGGAGAAGCGGAACGAGCCGAGCACGGCGCCAGCCTCCTCCATCTGCCCGTGCGCTTCGAGATGGCGCTCGAGCAGGTCCGCGGCAGGCACCGCGTCGTCGGTCAGGAACAGGACCAGCGGGCTGCTCGCCAGGGCGAGGCCCACGTTGCGGGCCGAGGCGGGTCCGGACCAGGGCTGGTGGGTCACCCGGCAGCGGTACGGCACGCTGCTCAGATCGAAGGCCAGCGCAGGCTGACTCCCGTCGTCCACGACGATGACCTCGAACGCATGGGCGGCGAGCGTCTGCTCTGCGAGCATCCCGAGCAGCCGTGTCATCGACTCCGGCCGCCCGTGGGTCGGCACGATGACGCTGATCTGGAGGGAGGCGGGGAGGGCGGACGACGACTCGGGCAAGCGTTCGTTCTTCATGGTCGGTGGGGAGAGGGCTGAGCCGGGATGCCCAGGGGCCCTCGGTGCGTGGATCGAGCGAAATCGCAGATCCCTTGAGGAGCTTCCTGGAGGTTCCTGGGCGACCTCCCCGTGGACCGCCCTGGCCGCTCCCCCGAGGCCCCAGATGCGGGCTCACCGAAGGGTCACAGCGACACAGGCCGTCAGGTTGTTGGTCGCCGCGGTCCCCGGCTGGCGGTCCCGGTACCACGCCTGGAAGTAGAGCGTGTCCCCGGGCCCGGGCCGTCCCGCGACACCTCCCCCGGGCAGTTGCGTCAGGTCGACCTCGAGCGCGACCAGCCCGCTCTCGTTGGCTGGACCCACCTCGCCCTGTGAGAGAAAGCGTCCCACGGATCCACCGAGGCAGAGCTGCCCCTGGCTTCCACCGGGCTGGAGCACCAGACCCGGCATCCGGCTGAACATGAAGACGGACGCCGCCCCGACCGGGAGGTCCATGGCGCGGAGGCTCAGGCTGTTGGCGGCGAGCACGTCCGACCCCAGCGCCACCAGCCGCGCCCCTGCCCCCGTCGAGTTCGGAACCCCCGCGCAGATCACGGACCCAACACCGGGATCCAGCCGCATCCGCACCAGCGCTTGCCCCTCGCGGACCCCGGAGGTTCCGCGCAGGGTCACGACCACGAGCAGGTCGAGGCTGTCGGTCAGCATCAAATCCTCCTCGCCGAAGGCGTCGATGAAGAGCCCATCGTTGGCCCACCCGTCGCCGTCCAGGTCCACCCCGTCCCCCTCGCGCGCCACCACGTGCCGCCCGTTGAGGACGACCACCGTATCGAGGCCCGGGTCGGGATGATCGGTGGCGCCGATGACCACGTGGTCCCCCATCCGGTTCCCCGTGGCCCCCATGAACCCTTCGGGGTGGCGGGCGTCTCCCCAGCGCTCCGTCGTCGCCGGAGTCACCGGCATCCCGGTGGAGCAGAGGACCGGGGAGCCCGGCCCCGCGACCACCCAATCGTCCCCGGTTTGTGCGTTGGAGCCCCGCGCGAACCAGCGGCCGCTCCCGTCCATGGAGGCGCCGCGGATCCCGTTGGTGGCGATGGGCTCCGCGAACCCGGAACCAGGGATCGAAGCCCCCTCCTGAAGGACGACCTCCCCGTCCACGAGCACCACGTCGTCTTCCCCCGTGGGTCCATCGAGATCCCCGAGCGCCAGCCAGCTGGAGCCGTCGGCTGCGGCCCAGAAGTCACCCAGGTCCAGGTTCTCCAGCGCGCGGGCTCCGCCGTTGAGCTGGCCAGGGGGCACGGAGACCCCCTCTTGGAGGAGCAGCCCGTCGCCGAGGACGAGCACCTCGTCCTCGGCGGAGGAGGCCACGCCGTCGATCCCGTCCGCGGCGTAGCCAACCCGCCCGTCGTCGAGCAGGAGGGGCGAGTCGATGGCGTCATCCAGCGTCGCCCCTGCGAGGCCCGGCACCGCCCCGCCCTCCCGCGCGGCGACCTCCCATGCCCCCGAGGCCCAGCGCACGGGGAGGTAGTCGTCCAGGGCGTTGGCCGAGGTGTTCGTGGCGAAGACCAGATCCCCGCGGCCGTTGATGCTGCACCGCCGATCCAGGGTGCCGCACCGCTCCCCCCCCGTGGCCCACGGGGCGAGATCTCCCTCCCTGAGGACGAGCTCGCCATCGGCGATCAGGCACTCGTCCTCCCCCGAGGGCAGGTCGGCATGGGCCGTGAGGATCCAGTGCCCGCCGGGGTGACCGTAGATGCGATCGAAGTGGGTCGTCCCCGTGCCCGGCTCGAAGGCGACCCCAGGGAGCCCCGGCACGCCCGAGCGCTCCGCACCGGGCACGTTGGTCAGCAGGACCTCAGGGACGGGTCCCTGCGGAGCCTGAGCCGCGGCGAGGGGGGTCCAGAGGCAAGGAGCGAGGAAGGCAGCGAGGGGCGGGGCGAGGCGGTTCATTCGACTCCGTTTCGGGGTTCAGGGAAGGGAGAGCAGCCGTGCGCGCTCTCCCTCTCTGAGTCCGAACGAACTCCTCGCCGGTTACCGCCACCGGCCAGATCGGCGACCGGTGGCAGGCCACCCCGTCAGAAGGGGTTGGTCGCGAAGACCGAGAACTCCGGGACGAACCCTCGGGCGTCCGTGCGCAGCACCCCCACCACCGCCTCGGCGATGTCCTCGGGGATGAGCTTCTTCGGGGAGGGTTGCTGGCTGCCCCCGGCGCGGCGGGAGAAGTCCGTCAGGACCTCGCTCGGGTTGCAGAGGATGACCCGCACGTCGTGACGCCGGAGCTCGTCTCGCCAGCACTCGGTCATCCCGCGTAGCGCGAACTTGCTGGAGGCGTACGCCGTCCCGCGCCCGAAGCCCTTGGCGCCCGCGGTCGAGGAGATGTTCACGATCGACCCCGACCCCTGCTCGACCATCCGCCGCGCCGCCGCCCGGCCCACCAGGAAGGCCCCGAGCACGTTGGTACGCCAGACGCTCTCCATGTCCTCCGCGGTGGTCTCGAGGAGCGGCGCGAAGCGACCGAAGCCAGCATTGTTGATCAGGATGTCGATGCCCCCCGCCGACTCCACGAGGGTCTCGACCATGCGCTCCGCGTCGGCCTCCACGCCCACGTCCCCCTGGATGGCCGTCACCCCCAGCTCCTCCGCCACGCGCTGGAGCGCCCCGGCGTCCCGGCCGCTGATGGCGACGGTCACGCCCAGCTCCGCCAGGGACCGCGCGATGGCCTTGCCGATGCCGCTGCTGCCGCCCGTCACCAGGGCCCTCTTTCCGTTCAGTGCGTTGGAGTCCGTCATGGTCTTGGATTCATCGTCGCCGGCGCCGCCTGGGGCGCGAGCTGGGGCGGGCCGAGAGGGCGTCCTCCGGCCAGTCGTGCTTCGGGTAACGCGTGCGCAGGTCCTTGCGCACGTGGTGGTAGGCGTCCTTCCAGAAGCTCGCGAGGTCATCGGTGACCTGCTGCGGGCGGCCGTTGGGCGCGAGGAGGTGGAGCAGCACCGGGACCTTCCCGCGGGCCACCCGCGGGGTCTCGGGGAGCCCGAACATCTCCTGGATCCGGACGGCGAGCACGGGCGCGCGCTCGCCGTCGTAGAGCAGCCGCAGCCGCGAGCCGCTCGGCACCTGCACGCGCTCGGGCGCGTGGGTGTCGAGGCCCACGCGCTGCGCGTGGGTGAGCCCGCCCAGCAGAACCTCCACCACCGGGGCCTTCTGCAGGTCCGCGAACGAGCGGCGGCCAGGGACGAGCATGGGGAGCAGCGCCTCGAAGGCGGCCTCGTCCGGCTCGGGGAGGTCGAGCTCGGGAGCGTGGGCCCGGAGGAAACGAATGCGCCCGACGACGCCGCGGACCTCCTCCCGATCGAGGCCGAGGGCGAGCCCGAGATCCTCACGCGCGGCTTCCAGGAGGACCGCCTCGGCGGCGGCCGCGTCCTGGACAGGGTGATCGGACTCCGCGAGCAGCAGGGGCCCGAGCAGCTCCCTGCGTCGCCCGACGACCCGGCGCTGCCGCGGATCGAAGACGGGAACGGTCTCCACGCGCACCCGGCCGCCGTCGACCCACTCACGCTCCACGGCGGAGGCCATGCGCACCAGGTCCTCGTCCCCTCGCCGGAAGCCGGCCGTCACCTGGATCGCGACGAAGAGCTCCGCCTCGGTCACGCCACACTCACGCGCGAGCCGCACCCCTCGACCGCCCGCCATCACGGCTCGCTCCCCGTCCTCGGGGCGGCGCCTGCAGAGCCGGTCGGGGAACGCCCCATGCACGGCGCGGGCGAGGGCCTCCTCGGCCCCGTGGGCGTCGAGCGTCTGGTCCCCGGCGGCGCCGCGGAGGCGCCGGAGGATCTGATCCCTCGCCCGCAGCACCTGGCGGGCCCCCCCCTGGACCAGCTCCCCCACCGGGGTCGAGGTGCGGCGGCTCGACTCGAAGGCGTGCAGGGCCGCGACCCGCTCGAACAGGTCGGACTCGGTGGCATCGGGGCGGGCCGCGTGGGGCCCGCGAGCGGTGCGGAAGGGGTCCCGCTCCGAGAGCATGGCCGCGGCCAGCGCCGCCTCCTCCGCCACGCCCAGCTCCGCCCCTTCGTGCACCAGAGCGGCGAGGCGCGGGTGGAGCGGAAGCCGCGCCAGCGCCCGGCCGCGGCCGGTGATCTGGCCCCGCCCGTCGAGGGCGCCGAGGGCCGCCAGCAGCTCGAGGGCCCGGGTGGTCGCCTCCTCGCGGGGCGCCTCGAACCAGGGGAACGAGCTCACGTCCGACTCCCCCCACAGGGCGAGCTGGAGGACCGCCCCGGCGACGTCGAGCCGGCGGACCTCCGGCTCGAGGGCGGGCTCCAGGTTCCGATCATCGACCGCGCTCCACAGGCGCAGGCACAGCCCGGGCCCTAGACGACCCGCGCGGCCGGCTCGCTGGTCCGCAGCCGCGCGGTCGATACGCTCGACCTTGAGCCGATCGATCCCGGCGCCCGGTTCGTGTCGCATGACCCGCGCCTCGCCGCTGTCGACGACCGCGCGGACCCCCGCCACGGTCACGCTGGACTCGGCGACGTTGGTGGAGAGCACCACCCGACGGCGCGGCCCCTCGCGCAGGGCGGCGTCCTGCTTCTCGGGCGGGAGGTCGCCGTAGAGCTCCACCACGTCGACCCCCTTGATCGACCCCAGGGCCTGGCCGCAGCGACGGATCTCCCCCACCCCGGCGAGGAAGACGAGGACATCGCCCTCCGAGCGGTCGAGGGCCTGGCGGACGGCGCGCCCCACCTGGGAACCCAGCGCCTCGCGTCCGTCTCGGCTACCTGCGGCTGCCCGCTCCGCGGGCACGAAGTCCACCTCCACGGGGAAGAGCCGCCCCTCGCTGGTGACGATGGGCGCGGGGCCCGCCGCGCCGCCGAGGAAGGCCGCGATGGGCTCCGCCTGGAGCGTCGCGGAGGTCGCGATCAGGCGCAGGTCCTCCCGCGCCTCCTCGCGGACCCTGCGGGCCATCGCGAGGGCGAGGTCCGCCTCGAGGCTTCGCTCGTGGAACTCGTCGAACACGATGCAGCCGACCCCCTCGAGGAAGGGGTCGTCCTGCAGCCGGGCGAGGAGGATCCCCTCGGTGCAGAAGAGGACCTTGGTCTCGCGGCTCGCCTTGCGGTCGAAGCGGACGTGGTAGCCGACCTCCCGCCCCAGCTGCCAGCCGTTCTCCTCGGCCACCCGCCGGGCAGCGGCGCGGGCCGCGATCCGCCGCGGCTCGAGGACCACCACGGGGCCCAGCCCGGCCCGCAGGAGCGCTGGCGGCACCCGGGTCGTCTTGCCCGCACCCGGCGGCGCCACGAGCACCGAGACGCCCCGGTCCCTGGTCGCCGCGAGGACCTCCTCAAGGACGTCCTCGATCGGTAGCGTCGCCTGCTCGTGCTGTTGACCCATCGGGGAGCGGGCCTCAGTCCATCGCCGCCTGGAACGCCGCGCGGATCTCCTCCACCCTGCGCCGGTTCGCCCCGAGGTCGGAGTAGCCCAGGCGCGACGCCGAGCGGACCTGGATCACGCCGGCCGCGGCGTCCAGGCGCGCCTCGAAGTCGTCCCGGAACCGAAGGAGCCGCGTCTTGAACACCGCGTGCAAGTACCGCGGTTCGCGGGTCTCGAGGGTCGCCCGTTGCTCCAGCACCCTCGCGAGGGCGTCGAACGCGCGCTCGGGCGTCGTCCCAGCCGGGATGGAGAGCGGCTCCACCCGCGAGGCGTCCCCCGCAGGGGCCTCACTCGAGACGCAATTCGGCGACCCGGGGCACGCCCGAAGCGCCCCGCCCTCCAGCCCGACCTGCGGCCCGACGCAGCTGGTGGCAGCGAACAGGAGCAGGCCGGAGGCGAGCACGGCGGTGACGAGCATGGCGCGGAGGGTCATGGGGAGAGAGCGGGGCGCTGGAGTCTCCGGGAAATCAGGCCCCAGGGGAACCTGGACTTCGCCGCCCTCGGGCACCAGAGGCAGGAAACTCGCCGCGCAGATCGGTAGGATCGGGGCCGTAGGGGGAAGAGGGGCGCGTTCCGCACCCTGCTCGAACATCATGATGGGTTTTTGTCACCTGGAGCTGCTGCTCCACGCGAACACGACGTGGGTCCTCGGACTCGTGCCTGCCGGCGGCGCGAGCGTCCTCGAGAAGCTGCCGCTGATCCTCGGCGGCGCGATCATCGGCGGATCCGTGGCCTGGTTCCTCGCCAAGCGTCAGAGCCTCACCCAGCACCGGGTCCAGCAGGAGCTGTGGGACCGCAAGTTCCGGCTCGCCGAGGCGGACCGCGAGTCGGCGGTCACGTCGCTGAACCAGAACAACATCGACGTCAAGCGCATCAAGGGAACCTACGAGGCCCACGTGCAGCGCATCACCGCGCTGCAGTCGGAGCTCGCGAACGAGCGCGCCCACGTGGAGCAGCTGCGCGCGAGGATCGACGAGCAGGACGAGGCCGCCGGGAGCCTCGCCGAGGCCCGCGACGCCAGCGCCTCCGAGGCGGCAGCCGCCCGCGCCGAGTCGGACCGCAAGTCACGGGTCCACCGGGAGATCTCCCAGGAGCGCGATGGCCTGAGCGCCCGCGTCACCGAGCTGGAGGGCGAGCTCGAGAAGGCCCGGACCAAGATCACCGAGGACACGCGCTCCTTCCGAGCCTCGCTGGCCGAACGCGACGAGAAGATCGCCGAGTGGCAGCGCCGACACGCGGAGGACCAGGAGTCCACCAGCGCCACGCTCGCCGGCCTCGAGGAGCGCATCCTCGAGCTCGAGCCCGCGCCGGCCCAGCTCGAGGAGACCCGGCTCGACCTCGACGAGTCACGGGCCGAGCGCGCGCGGCTGGCCCGCGACCACGCGAACGCCGTGGCCGAGCTCGAGAAGAAGGCCGCGGAGGAGCTCGAGGAGCTGCAGCAGCTCCACGACGAGACCCGG
>CAZEFP010000106.1:0-8731 GCA_964511565.1 uncultured Planctomycetaceae bacterium | reverse complement strand
ACCTCGACCTCGGGGACGGCCTGGGTGAGATCCTGGACGAGCCCGTGGCGCGCGCCGTGATGGCCCGCAACCGGTTGCTCCTGCGCTGGAAGCACCTGGCCACGCGCACGGACGCCGCAGATCACCTGGTGGGGCTCTGGCGCACCGCCCTGGAGGCGGGACTGACCGGAGACCGGGAGACCCTGGAGGGCATCGCCCTCGCCATGGATCGACTCGGCGAGATGGCCGAGTCGCGGGCGACGCTCAGCGGCGCCGCGCCCATGGACTTCTGAGGGCTCAGCCCACGGTCATCAGGAACTCGGCGTTGACCGAGGTCTTGCTCATCTTGGCGATGAGCATCTCCATGGCCTCCACCGGGTCGAGCTCGTTCAGCACCTTGCGGAGCATCCAGACGCGCTCGATCTCCTCGGGGGTGAAGAGGAGCTCCTCCTTCCGGGTGCCCGAGCGGTTGATGTCGATGGCCGGGAAGATCCGGCGGTCGGAGAGGCGTCGGTCCAGGACGATCTCCATGTTGCCGGTGCCCTTGAACTCCTCGAAGATGACCTCGTCCATCTTGCTGCCCGTCTCGATCAGGGCGGTTCCGAGGATGGTCAGCGAGCCGCCGTGCTCGATGTTGCGGGCGGCGCCGAAGAAGCGCTTGGGGAAGGCGAGCGCGGTGGCCTCCAGGCCGCCGGAGAGGAGCTTGCCGTTGCTGGGGGCCTCGACGTTGGCGGCCCGCGCGAGGCGGGTGATGGAGTCCAGCAGGATGACGACGTCCTCGCCGGCCTCCACCAGGCACTTGGCCTTCTCGATCGCCATCTCGGCCACCTGGAGGTGACGGGCGGCGGGCTCATCGAAGGTCGAGCTGATGACCTCGACGTTCTCTCCGTGGATCGAGCGGGTGAAGTCGGTGACCTCCTCGGGCCGCTCGTCCACCAGGAGGATCATGAGCTTGGCGCGCGGATGGGAGTGGACCATCGACTTGGCCAGCATGTGCAGCAGGACGGTCTTGCCCGTCCTCGGCGGCGCCACGATGAGCCCGCGCTGGCCCAGCCCGATGGGGGTGACCAGGTCGCAGATGCGCATCTCGAGGGGGTTCTCCGACGTACCCTCGAGGATGACGCGCTCCTCGGGGTAGATGGGGACCAGCTCCTTGAAGGGGGCTCGGCCCAGGACCTCCTCGGGGTCGTGCTCGTCCACGGCCTCCACGGTGTGGATGCCCAGGAACTTCTCGCCCTCGGCGGCGGGGCGGATCCGTCCGCGCACCAGCATGCCGCGCTCGAGCTGGTGCTTCTCCACGAGCGACGCCGGGACGTAGACGTCCTCCATGGCCGGGATGTAGTCGTTGGAGCTGATCCGGAGCCAGTGGTGCCCCCCGGCCTGCACGTCCAGAGTGCCCTCGGCGAAGAGCACCTCGTGCTTGTCGAGCCAGAAGCGGGCGAGCTCCCAGAGGGCGTCGCGGCGGTTCCGCCCCACGAAGTCCTCGATGCCTTCCTCCTCCGCGAGCTCGTGGAGCTCGTTGAGGTTGAGTCCCTGGACCGGCACGAACTCGCGCTCGGGGTGCTTCTTGCGCCGGGTCTTGGGCAAGGCGGCGTAGAGCTCGTCGATCTCCTCCTCGCTGAGGTCCTTGGGGACCTCGTCGAAGTCGACGTAGATACCGGTGCCCTTCTGGACGTTCTGCTTCTGCTTGAAGTACTGCTTCTTCTGCTTGAAGGAGCGCTTCTTCTTCTGCTGCTGAGCCATGGCTCCCGCGCTCGAGGGCGCGGAGGGGAGGTCGGGGGGATGGGGGCTTCAGGCGCCGCGGAGTGTGGCCAGAGCCAGCGCCGCCTGCGAGGTCACCGCGTCGAGGTCGCCGTCGTTCGAGATCACGACGTCGGCGCGGTCGCGCTTGGTCGAGAGCGGCATCTGGGCGGCTTCGCGGCGGACCACTTCTCCGGGTTCCCAGCCCCGGTCGCGCACGGCCCGCTGGTCGCGGGCGTCGGCCGGGGCGTCGACGAAGACGAGGTGGTCGCAGAGCTCCAGGAGCCCGTGCTCTTCGGCATGTTCCAGCAGGAGCGGGACGTCGAGCACGACGGTGGGGACGCCGCGAGCGGCCGCGTCCTCCAACGACCCGTGGAGTGTCGCACGAACCCTCGGGTGGATCCACCCCTCCAGCTCCTTCCGGGCGTCCCGATCCGCGAAGACGATCGCGCCGAGGGCGGCACGGTCGACCGCTCCCTGGTCGTCCAAGACGCCCTCACCATGCCGCGCGCGGATGAGGTCCCGTATCTCCTCGGATTGCAGGACCCCGTGGGCCACGTCGTCGGCGTTGAGGACGGCGCCCCCGGGTCCCGCCAGGAGCCTCGCCACGGTGGACTTGCCCGAGGCGATCCCCCCCAGGACCCCGATGACGGTGGTCCGCGGCGCCTCGGTGGCCTCGGAGGGGTGGTCGTCGCTCATGGGATGCGGTGGGGGAGGTCGGGGCCCGCGGGGTCTTCGCGGACGGCTAGAACTTGGGAAACCACCCGAGGAGGATGCAATAGACCCGCCAGCGAGGCCCCCAGAAACGGGGCCCCTCGACACACTACAGGGGGCTCACACTTGTCCGGCGGGCCCCCCTCGGTTATCACCTTCGGACCGCCGCGACTCTGTGGCGACCCTATCCCCCCAATTCACGACGGGCCCCCCCGGCCCCGACGGACGCACCTGTCCGCTCGGTCCCAGCACAGGGCGCCAGTCCCGTGCTCCAGACCGCACGCAAGCGGTGCCCTCTCCGGCTGAACATCCATGCTCACCAGCACTCCCAACTCGATCGCGTCCCGCCGCGGCGCAGCCCGCGTCGGCGCCCCGGCGATCGTCATGTTCGTCCTCCTCCTCGTGGCTCTCTTCTACGCGTACGTCGCGCAGGATGCAGAGGCGCTGGTGCGGAGAGAGCTCGCCGCTGCCAAGACGGCCCAGGCCGAGTCCCTGGCTTCGGTGGAGACGATCACCCGCGACCTCGCGGACCGCTCGATCCTCCTCGGCTTCAGCGAGAACCCGGCCATCAACCCGTCCAACGTGGAGTCCGCTGCGGCCTCGCTGGCGGAGATGAAGGCCAACTTCCCGAACATGGAGCCGGTGAAGACCTTCGAGGACGCGGTCCCCAGCGCCATCGCCTCGTACCAGACCAAGGTGGCGCAGATCGGCGCCCTCGAGACCCGCATCAGCGAGCTGGAAGGCCAGGTCTCCGCCGAGCGCGACGCCAAGTCCGCGCTCCAGGCCGAGAAGGACCAGCGCATCTCCACCCTCGAGCAGGAGGCGCGCGACGCCGCCGAGACCGCCGACTCCGAGATCAGCCGCCTGGAGGACAGCGTCTCCAAGCTGCGCTCGCAGCTGAACAGCACCACCGAGCAGGTCACGGACGCCGAGGACGCCAAGCGCGCCACGGAGCGGGCTCTCGAGACCGCCAAGCTCGAGCACGCGGCCGCCCGCGGGCAGTGGACCTCGCAGCGCAACGACATCAAGCGGCGCAGCGAGAAGGCCGACGGCGAGATCAGCGCGGTCATGTCCGAGTTCGGCGTCGGGTTCATCAACCTCTCCGCGTCGGACCGCCTCAGCGAGGGCACGGTCTTCCGGATCGTCAGCGGCCGTCCCGGCGCGGACACCTCCAAGGCCAAGGCCCACTGCCGCGTGACCAACGTCGGCCCCAAGTTCGCCGAGGTGGCCATCTACGACGTGGCCGACCGCTTCGAGCCGGTCGTCGTCGGGGACCAGATCTACAACCCCCTCTACGAGGCCAAGGGGCAGCGCAACGCCGTCCTCGCCGGCAACATCTCGGGCGCCTACAACGAGGCCGAGCTCCGCACCCTCTTCGCCGAGATCGGAATCGAGATCCAGAGCGAGATCTCGAACGCCACCGACTTCCTGATCACCGGCGGCCCGATCTTCACGGACGAGGACGGTGAGCCGCTCGAGGAGCCGATGCCGGTGGACCAGCTCCCCGTCTACGGCGAGGCGCGCGACCTCGGGATCACGATCGTCTCCATGCGCGATCTGCTCCAGTACTTCGAGCGCTGATCGCACCCTGATCCAGGGACCGGCGAGCGCCGGGGGCAGACCTGCCCCCGGCGCTCGCTGCATTCAAGGAGCCAATCACTCGGCGGTGGGGGTAGCGCGGGTCGCGCGCCGCTGTTCCCGGGCGGGCAAATCCGCCCCTGGATCTGGCGCTTCCGCGGTCAAGAGCCGAACATCTCTCGCCCCGGGGCGGCCTCTCCAGACGGCCGTCCATGGCCACCATGGACTCGCGCGAACACGACCCGGTCGAGGACACGAGGATGACCCTCGGTGAGCACCTCGACGAGCTGCGGATCCGGCTGATTCGATCGACCGTCGTGCTCGTGGTCGTTTTTTCCACCCTCTACGCCTTCCGCGTCGAGGTGATCCACTTCATCCAGAAGCCCTACGTCGACTGCGCCCAGCGCCTCAACGCGGAGCTCGTGCCCATCCGTCGCGCGCAGGTGGAGGAGAGCTTCATCGCGGACCTCGCCCTCTGGGGAAGCGCTCAGGCGTTCCGTGGGGTGCCCACCGCCCGGCCGCTTCCTCCGCTGACGGTGACGCCGCCTTCCCTGGAGTGGAGCAGCTACTTCCGCACCCCTGAGATGGACCGGCTCGTCTCCGGCGAGGAGATGGAGCAGAGCCCCACCAGCTTCAAGGCGGGGGGGCCCTTCTTCGTGAAGCTCAAGGCGTGCTTCTGGCTGTCCCTGATCATCGGGGGGCCGTTCCTGCTCTGGGAGATCTGGATGTTCGTGGCGGCGGGCCTCTACAAGGCCGAGAAGAAAGTGGTCTACACCTACTTCCCCGCGAGCTTGGTGCTGTTCGTGACGGGGGTGGGCTTCGGCTACTTCTCCCTGGTCCCCATCGCTCTCTATGCGCTCCAGGGGCAGGACCTCGGGCTCGACAACATCAACCGGACCATGGAGCTGGACCAGTACATGCAGTTCCTCAAGGGCCTCGCGCTGGCGCTCGGGCTGGTCTTCCAGCTGCCGATCTTCCAGTTCGCCCTCAGCCGGATCGGGCTCGTTCGCCCCGAGAGCTACGCCAAGCTCCGCGGTCACATGCTCGTGATCACCCTGATCGTCGCCGCCATCCTGACGCCGCCCGACCCGGTCACCCAGGTGATGCTCGCCGGGCCGGCGGTGGTGCTGTGGGAGATCGGCTACTGGATCGCGCGCATGGGGTGGAAGGAGCCAGAGGCCACCGACCTCGACGTCCCTGACGGCGGGGCGGTCGCTTGAGTGGCTCCGCCTCCGCGGTGGGCGTGGTGTCGGTGGGTGACGAGCTCCTCGCGGGAGCCCACGCCGACCTCAACGGGCCCTACCTGGCGAGCCGAATGGCGGAGTTCGGCCGGAGGGTCGAGCGGGTCATCGTCGTTGGCGACGATGAGGAGCACATCGCGAGCGCGGTGGACGCGCTTGCCGAGACCTGCGAGCTGATCTTTGTGAGCGGCGGCCCCGGCCCGACCCGCGACGACGTGACGCGCCACGGGGTCGCCCGCTCGGTGGGCAGGCCCCTGGAGGAGTGCCCCGCTGCGGTCGAGGAGATCGAGGCCTGGTTCACCCGGGCCGGACGGGTGATGCTCGAGAACAACCGCCGCCAGGCGCTGATGCCCGAGGGGGCCACGCGCGTCCCGAACGCCTTCGGCACGGCCCCTGGGTTCAGGTGTGAGCATCCAGGAGGGACCGTGGTCCTCGTGCTCCCCGGCCCGCCCCGCGAGCTCCAGGGGGTCTTCGGGGCCGAGGTGGAGCCCTGGCTCGCGGAGCACCGCCCCGACGAGCTGCACCGTGCGCGGGCCTCCGCGTCCTTCGTGGACCTCCCCGAGAGCACCTTCGCTGACGCGGCGGGGGCCTGGCTGGAGCGCGGCGCGAATCCGCTCGTGGGGGTGACCGTGAAGGACGGCATCCTGACGACCCGGGCCGTGGCGACGGCCGCGAGCCCGGACCAGGCCGCGTCCATGGCCCGGGAGCGGATCGACGACCTCCGCGCGCTGTTCCCCGAGCGCTACCTCGCGGAGCGCGTGGAGGACCTGGGCGCCTTCGTGGGGGGGGAGCTCCAGCGGCTGGGGGTCAGCTTCAGCCTGGCCGAGTCCTGCACCGGAGGGCTCGTGGCGGCGTCCCTGACCGGGGCCCCCGGAGTGAGCGAGGTCTTCGCGAGGTCCTTCGTGACCTACGCCAACGAGGCCAAGGAGGCCGAGCTCGGGGTCCCGACCGCGATCCTCGCGGAGCACGGCGCGGTCTCCGAGGCCTGCGCGAGGGCCATGGCCCTCGGGGCGCTCGAGCGCTCCGGAGCCGAGGTCGCGGTCTCCGTGACGGGGATCGCTGGTCCCGGGGGCGGCACGGACGAGAAGCCCGTGGGCCTGGTGTGGTTCGGGATCGCGAGTCGGGACCCGGGAGGGGGGACGCCCCTGATCGAGGCCGAGGAGCGCCGCTGGCCGCCGCTGGGCAGGGCCAGGGTCCGCCGCTGGGCCGCGAATCGAGCCCTCGCTCACCTCCTGCGGCTGGCGCGCGCCCGGGAGGGCGGCGACCCCGGGGGATCCTAGGGGCACGGAATCTCAGGGGGCGCGGGCTGGCATCGCGGCCAGACGCTGCTATTCTCTTCGCGCCATCCGGTCGAGCGCCCCTGGGCCTCGCCGGTGACCCGTTACCCCATGGTGTAATTGGCAACACATCTGGTTTTGGTCCAGACGTTCCAGGTTCGAGTCCTGGTGGGGTAACCACTTCCCTCCCGCCCCTGCCCCGTCGGGGCCCAGCTGAAGGGGGCCCAGCTGAAGGGGGTCCAGCCGGAGGTGGGCGGTCGAGCCCGGGCACGCAGCGCGGCGGTCGCATTCCTGAACCCGGGGGGAAGAGAGGCTTCGAAGGGTCGTCCCACAGGGCACCCCCGTCCGACCTCTGGAGCCGCCCCCATGAGCCTTCGATCCGTCGCCGCTGCCCTCTTCTGCCTCGTCGCGCTCACGCCCCTCGTTCGAGCCGATGGGCTGCTCCAGCTCCGCTTCCGCGGCAAGGTCGACCGCACGGTCTTCAGCGAGGAGCGGAAGGAGGCCCACTTCGTCGGGCAGCTGGTCGAGGTCGAGATCGGGGCGAACGTGGCGGGGAAGCCCCATTCCCTGACCCTCCACGTCCACCTTGCGCCTGGTACGACCGGGGTGGACCTGGCGAGGCTCGTCGAGCGTCGCTTGACGTCCATCGGTATCAAGAGCGTGGGGACCCCCGACAGCGGCAACCTCTGGGTCGAGAGCGCCAGGTACGTCCACCTGCGTCTCGGTGGCGGGCTGCGGGCGGAGATCGCTCTGGCGGAGGGGGCGCCGGCGTCGCTCGCGATCCGGCCGCCCACCCGCGATACGACGGAGCAGGCCCTCCGGGTCGACGTCACGACGGTGATCCGTCCGTCCGGCGGGCTCCCCGTCCGTGGCGCCGCCGACCTCGTCATCCCCCTGGGGAAGAGCTCCAGCGCGGCCTCGATCTCCGCGGCGCTCGCCCGTGCGGGTCAGAAGGAGTGGATCTCGGATCGTCCTACGGGCGACACCTGGCGCCCGGTTCGGATGACCAACGGCGCCGCGATCACCGGCTTCTCCATGGGGCTCGGGAACGGGCGGGGTGATTGGCGCGTGGAGCTCCGCCTCTGAGGGGGGGCGCCCCCGTTCATCGCCGCCGCCGGGTCTCTCGGTGGAGGAACTCCGGGGCCGAGTAGCGGCCCGCCATCGCCTCGGCGGCCTCCCGCAGCTCCGCGTCCGGTTCACAAGGCTCGAGGTCGACCCCGAATTCCCGGGCGAACCCGTCGCGCAGCGCACGGCCGGCCTCGACGGGGGTGACCTCGGCGGCCCGGTCGGCCACGGTGGCGACCTCGGGCTCGAGGGGGGAGGGGCCGAGCTTGATCGAGCCGTGGTGGAGGATCCGGCCCGCGGTCCGGCGCTGGGCCGTCCCGACCCCCTTGGCGAGCTGCCCGGCAGCGCCGCCCCAGCAGATGTCCTGGGGCGTGGACTCGTGGAAGCACATCCCTGTGCCCCCGAGGTCGGATCCCACCGCCTCCGCGCGGCGCATCCGCGCCTCGGAGACGCCCAGCGCCGAGAGGGCGCGCATCACGGCCTCGTGCGCCCGCTCGTAGGAGTCCGGCACGGAGCCCCGGTAGGCGGGGTCCTCGGCGTCGAGGGTGACGGAGAAGGTGAGCTCTCGGGGGTGGTGGTGGATCGCGCCGCCGCCCGTCAGGCGTCGGACCACGTGCGGATGACCGCCGGCCGCGGGCACGTCCCCGAACCTTTGGAAGTACCCGAGGGAGAGCGCGTCCGGCGCCCATGAATACAGCCGGAGCGTCGGCCGGCGGCCGACGCTCCTCAGGAGGGCCTCGTCGAGGCCCATGGCGAACCCGGGGCTGGTGTCCCAGGTCTCGATCAGGTCCCAGACCGCCAAGGAGACGGACCCCCGCGCGGGGATCAGTGGTCGGCGGTGATGTGCTGCTCGTACGCCTCGGCGTCGAGGAGGTGATCCATGCTGGCGTCGGACGGCTTGATCTTGATCAGCCAGCCCTTCTTCCAGGGGTCCTCGGCGAGGGTCTCGAGGTGCTCCATCATGTCGGCGTTCACCTCGACGATCTCACCACCCACGGGGGCGTTGAGGTCGGAGACGGCCTTGACGGACTCGATCTCTCCGAAGGTCTCGCCCTGGTCGACCTCGCGGCCGACGTCGGGGAGGTCACAGTACACGAGGTCGCCCTCGTTGCCGTTGGAGAGCTCCTCCACGGCGAA